>NZ_QAIJ01000327.1:0-4174 GCF_003060985.1 Stenotrophomonas sp. HMWF023 | reverse complement strand
GAATTTCAGAGTTTTCTGATAGTCGCCAGCCATTGATGACGGACGGCAGATACAAAAACGCCGGGCAGTGCCCGGCGTTTCCATCACAGCGTGGAAGGGTCTAATTCTCAATACTTCCCGTCAAACGCAAAAATCGGCTTGCGCTTCTGCCACAACCCTGCAGTGAAATCCGGGAACTCCAGCGTCTGGAAACTGTTGGCGATCGACTGCTCGCTCAACGGGGTAATCGCACTCCACGTCACCGCGTCGTAGATGTCGATCGGCATTGGTGCCTTGGCCTTCAGCGCTTCCACGAACGCATGGATCACGAACCAGTCCATGCCACCATGGCCGGCGCTGGCGGCGGTGTCGGCATTCTGCTTCCACAGCGGATGTTCGTACTGGTCCTGGTACTTCTTGAACTCCTCCCACTGGTGCGGCGGGCTGCGGCCTTCGATGTGGATCGAATGATTCACGTCCATCCACAGGCCCTTGGTGCCCTGCACGCGGAAGCCCATCGAATACGGTCGCGGCAGCGAGGTGTCGTGCTGCAGCAGGATGGTCTCGCCGTTCTCGCAGGCCAGCGTGGTAGTCACGATGTCGCCGAGCTTGAACTTGACCTTGGTGCTCGGGTGGGTGGTGCCACCACTCTTGGCCACGGTGTAGTCGTGCAGGCCGCGTGCCTTGGTGGCGAACGCGTTGATGTGGGTGAAGCGGTTGCCGCGGTTGATGCCGGTATACATCGCGCACGGGCCGATGCCGTGGCTGGGGTACAGCTCGCCATTGCGCTCCACCGAATGCTCGGTGCGCCAGCGTGCTTCGCTCCAGCCCTTGGGGCCGAATTCCACGCCGCTGTCGTAGGGCTGGTTCGGGTCGCCGGAGTTGAACTTCACACCGCGCAGGTCGTGCTGGTAACCGGCCTGCAGGTGTACCAGCTCGCCGAACAGGCCCTGCCGCACCATCTGCAGGGCGGCCATCACATCGCGGCGGTAGCAGACGTTTTCCAGAAGCATGTACGGGGTGCCGGTGGACAGCTGGGTCTTCAGCACGTCCCAGTGATCCTGCAAGGTGATGCCGGCCACAACCTCACAGCCCACGGCCACGCCGGCCTGCATCGCGGCAATCGCCATCGGTGCGTGGTATTCCCAGGGCGTGGCGATGATCACGCCGTCGATGCCCTTCTGTTCCAGCAGGCGCTTCCAGGCATTGCTGTCACGGTCCTGACCGTAGGTCTTTGGCGCAGGCTTGCCCGCCTTGCTGACCATCTCCACCGCGCGCCCGAGCATGATCGGCTCGATATCGCACAGGGCAACGACTTCCACGTCGTCGCGACGCACCAGTTCCTTCAGCAGCACCAGGCCACGCATGCCGGTGCCGATCACGGCCAGGCGTACCTTGCGGCCACGTGCCCATGCCGGGGTCTGCGGCAGCAGGCTGCTGGCGGCGACAGCGGCACTGGCCGCAATGAATTCCCTACGCTTCATGGCAAACACTCTCCTCTTGAAGGCGCGCCAGCCTTGGCCAGCGCGCCTGGTCACGCAAACGGAATTACTTGAACCGGTAGCCGATGGTCACACTGTAACCACGACCGAAGATGGTGGCGTAGTCACTGGAGTCACCCAGGAAGCTGTTCGGATCGTAGAACGGCAGGCGGTTGAACAGGTTCTTGACGGTGAAGCTCAGGTTCCAGGCATCGTCCGGGCGCCAGGTGACGCTCATGTTGGCGGTCCACCACGACGGTGCACCATCGCATTTGCTCTTCTGCAGTGCCAGGTAGCCGCCGGTGCAGGTCTCCTTGTTGTTGCTCACTTCGTCGACCTGGTCGGTGGCCCACTTGGTGCCGCCCACGTAGTTGACGAACATGCTGGTGGTGACCTGCTTGTAGGTCCAGTCGGCATTCAGCGTCGCGCGCAGGCGCGGGTTGTTGTAGTAGCCCACCACGTCACCGTAGAACCAGCCGTTCTGTTCATCCATGTAGAAGCGGTTGCGGTTGGCGATGGTCGCGGCCAGACCGATGTTCAGCCCACCCCATTCACCCAGCGAGAAGCGGCTGCGCGCATCGATGTCGAAGCCATCGATCAGGGTCTTGCCACGATTCTTGTACTGGCCCACCACGCTGGCCACGTTGCCGGCCGAGTAGCCCGGCAGCGTTCCCGGGCAGCTGACGCCACTGGCCGGGTCGGCGCACATCGCCGATAGTACGGCCAGGTTGGCGCGATCGCTGTCGGTGATCGGCGAGCGCGACGACGAGATGATGTCTTCGGCGCGGCGGTAATCCGGGGCGACGATCTCGTTGTCGCGGTAGATGAACCAGTAGTCGGCCGACACCGACAGCCAGGTGGCCGGCTCATAGACGAAGCCCAGCGTGGCGATCTTCGCCTTCTCCGGCTTCAGGTTCTGGTTCGGCTGGGTCATGCGCGCCACGGTGCGGCTGCAGTCCACGTTGAGCAGGCTCTTGCCCAGGTCGACGTCACCGCCGCGCTGCGACTTCAGCAGCAGGTTGGCGATGGCGTTGGTCTCGGCACAGCGCAGTTCATCGCGGAAACCACCCAGCTGGGCGTACACGCCGCCGTTGCCGGACTCGGCCAGGCTGGGGGCGCGGAAGCCGGTGGAATAGGTACCGCGCAGCATCAGCTGATCGAAGGCCTGGTACTTGAAGCCGATCTTCGGCGCGACGTTGGCGCTGAAGTTCGGGTACTTGTCCACGCGCACGGCCGCATCCAGTTCCAGCTTCTCGGTGATCGGCGCCACCGTTTCCGCGAACAGTGCATAGGTGTTGCGCGCGCCATCGAACCACGAGCCACCCTGCTGGGTGATCAGGCCGGCGGCGGCATCGGCGTTGCCGGGCGTATAGAAGGTTTCGCGGCTGGCGTTGAAGCCGAATGCGGCGCGCATGTCACCGGCCGGCAGCTTGAACAGCGGGCCTTCGATCTTGCCGTCCAGGGTATGCAGGCGCGTCCACGACTGGATGTCGAACGTCGGGAACGCTTCGCGGATCAGTGCGCCGTTGGCCTCACTGATTTCACCGAACTTGTACGCCGGATGATCGGAGATGATCACCCGGCCCGTGCCCGGGTCGATGCTGTACGGGCCGAAGGCCTTCTCGAAGCCCTTCACGTTGACGTTGATCGTCTGGTAGGTGGTCGAGTGCGTGCCAGCGGTGGCGAATGCCGTTTCCCAGTTCCAGTCACCGACGTTGCCACGCGCGCCGGTCAGCACGCGGTAGCTCTTGTCGGTGTTGCGCTGGCCGAAGTAGTTGGCGCCCGCGTCCTGCAGCAGGTACTGCAGGCCCACCACGCCACCCATCATGGCCTTCAGCTCGGGGCTGGCGTGGTTGTACTCGTTGTTCGGGCCCAGGAACGGATACAGGAACTGGTTGACGTTGTTGCCGGTATCACGCGAGAACCAGCTGGTCGGGTTGCCGGTGGTGGTGCCGTAGCTGCGCGGCGTACCGCCGTTGGCACGCAGGTCGATATCGGTATAGGTGGCCTCGGCGAAGATCTCGGTGCTGTCGCCCACCAGGAAGGTGCCGTTGAGGTAGGCGGTGTTGCGCTCGGACTTGGCGCCCGCGTCGATCTCGTTGTTCATCCAGGTTTCCCAGACGCAACGCGGGCCGGCGGCTTCACCCTGCAGTACGTTCTGGCAGCCCGGCGCGGCTTCCTGCACGCGGCGACCGGTGACCGGATCGAAGGCGAAGTAGCTGCCCGGGTTGAACTGGCCCGGCTTGCTGCCCACGCCCAGGCGCAGGTTGTTCAGGTAGTTGGGGTTGTTGACGTAGTACTGGTCCGGGCGCTTGTCATAGAAGTCGGCCAGCGGAATCGCGTCGCGGCGGTACATGTTGACCGCGCCATAGATGTTGAAGCGGTTCTCGGTGAGGTCACCGAAGCCGGCGGTGATGCTGGCCTGGCGCTCGCCGTAGGAATCGATGCGCGAGGAGGTGTCGTTGCTGAAGCTGATCTCCGCGCCCTGGAAGTTGCGCTTGGTGATCACGTTGATCACGCCGGCCACCGCGTCGGTGCCGTACACGGCCGAGGCGCCGTCGGTCAGCACTTCCATGCGTTCGATGGCGGCGGCGGGAATCGCATCGATGTTGACGAACTGGGTCTGGAAGCCTGCCGGCGCGCCGTAGTACGACAGGCGACGGCCATTCAACAGCACCAGCGTGCCCTGTGCGCCGAGGCCACGCAGGTTGGCC
>NZ_QAIJ01000326.1:31609-34151 GCF_003060985.1 Stenotrophomonas sp. HMWF023 | reverse complement strand
CAGTCGCACCGCGACGAGCACTTCGGTGATGTGGCGGTCTATTTCAAACAGGTGGAAGTGCCGGTGCCGTTGCGCCGCAGCCGCGCCGAGGCCGGCGACAGCACGCTGGTGGTGACCTTCCAGGGCTGCCAGACCGATGGCATCTGCTACCCGCCGATGACCCGCCGGGTGAAGCTGTCGATCCCCGCCGGCAAGGTCAACGCCACCGGCGATGCACCGGCTGCACGCGACGAAGTGATCCGCTCGCTGCCCGCTTCGGCCGCTGCCAGCACCCGCGAGGCCGCCAACGGCACGCCGCTGCGCCTGCTTCCGACCGTGCCCAACGACGCGCCGGCCAATGCCGGTGGTGCCGACGCCAGCAGCGGCGCACGCGATGCCTTCGCCGCCGACGCACAGCAGGACAATGCGCTGCGTACCAAGGCCCCCAGCCGCGTGCCGAAAACCGACAGCTCGCTGCTGTGGGTACTGCTGCTGGCGCTGGGCGGTGGCCTGGTGCTGAATCTGATGCCCTGCGTGCTGCCGATCCTGTCGCTGAAAGTGCTGAGCCTGGCGCAGAGCGGCGAAAGCCCCGAACGCGCCCGCAGCCATGCCATGTGGTACACGCTGGGCGTGCTGGTTGCCTTCGCGGTGATCGGCGCGCTGATGGTCGGCCTGCGCATGCTTGGCAACGCAGTCGGCATCGGTTTCCAGCTGCAGCATCCCGGCGTGGTCGCGGCGTTGGCCTACATCATGTTCGCGGTGGGCCTGAGCCTGTCCGGCGTGTTCACCATGGGCGGCGGCATCGGCAACTTCGGCCAGTCGCTGGCACGACGCAGTGGCCCGGCCGGCGACTTCTTCACCGGCGTGCTGGCCTGCGTGGTCGGCAGTGCCTGCGTGGGTCCGTTCTTCGGCCCGGCGGTGGCCTATGCCTTCGTTGCGCCACCGGTGGCGGCGATGCTGGTGTTCCTGTTCCTCGGCCTGGGCCTGGCCCTGCCGTTCCTGCTGATCGGCTTCGTGCCGGCGCTGGCCCGCCGCCTGCCCAAGCCGGGCCAGTGGATGGAAACCCTGAAGCACGTGCTGGCCTTCCCGATGTATGCCGCCGCGTTGTGGCTGCTGTGGGTGCTGGGCAAGCAGCGCGGTGTGGATGGCATGGCGCTGGCACTGGGTGGCCTGCTGCTGCTCACCGGTGGCCTGTGGCTGTTCGAGCGCAGCCGCTGGCGCAGCCAGCGCGCGGCCGGGCTGCTGGGCGTGCTGCTGGTGATCGCGGCGCTGGTGCCGGTGTGGGCCGTGACCCAGCTGGCACCGCCGGCACGTGCCGCGCAGGCGAGCAGCGAGAACGTGGTGGAGTATTCGCCGCAGATGCTGGACCGCCTGCGCGCCGACAACCGCGTGGTGTTCGTCAACATGACCGCCGACTGGTGCGTGAGCTGCAAGGCCAACGAACGCGCGGTGCTGTCGCGCCCGGAGTTCAAGGAACTGCTCAAGCGCACCAACGCGGTGTACATGCGCGGCGACTACACCAATGTGGACCCGCAGATCACCGCGTTCCTGGATGAGCACAAGGCCGTGGGCGTGCCGCTGTACGTGGTGTACGGCCCCGGCGCGCCGCCGACGGTGCTGCCCACCCTGCTGACCCAGGCGCTGGTGGAAGAGGCGCTGCTGCGCACCGCACGATGAAGTGGCAACGGCCAGCACTGCTGTGGACAGCGGTGCTGGCTGCCGGGCTTGGCCTGTGGGCCGGCAATCGGCTGGCGCCGCCGCCGGTGGCGCAAACCGCAGCGCCTGTTGCCGTATCGCCGCCAGCGCTGCCGATGCTGCGCCCTGGTGATCCGCTGCCGGCGCTGGTCCTGCCCGATGCTGAAGGTCACGCGCAGGATATCCGCGAACAGTTCAAGGGCCGGCCATTGCTGGTCAATGTGTGGGCCAGCTGGTGCGGCCCGTGCGTGGAAGAGATGCCCGAGCTGGCCCGCTATGCCGAGAGCCAGGGCACGCGCGGCGTACAGGTGTTGGGCCTGGCGCTGGATACGCCGGACGGCGTGCGCGATTTCCTGCAGCGGGTGCCGGTGAACTATCCCATCGTGCTCGATACCCCGGGCCCACGCGATGCCAGCGTGCAGTTGGGCAACGCGCAGGGCCTGCTGCCCTACAGCGTGCTGTTCGATGCGCAGGGCCGGATGGTGAAGGCCAAGCTCGGCCCGTTCGCGCACGGCGAGATCGAAGGCTGGGCGAAGTAAGGTCGGCAGGGCTGCGCCCTGCATCTGCCGAATCAACCGCAACAGCAACAGCGGCATTCCGTGGTGTGGCGGGGCGGTATCGGAGTGCGGGGACGCCGCAAGTACGTCCCTGTAGGCTTGGCAGCCGCATCCATGCGGCTGACACCCCGCACTCCGACACCGCCCCACCTCTGACAGATTTCCGGCGTCTGATGGATCCACCTCATGCGTGGATGAATCTCCATCGGAATCGAATATTTCGACAATTGAACGAAGAGCATCCACGCATGGCGTGGATCTACGTGTCGACCAAGGTCGACACCAACCAAGAGCAGGTCATGCCATTCCGA
>NZ_QAIJ01000326.1:30740-31599 GCF_003060985.1 Stenotrophomonas sp. HMWF023 | reverse complement strand
GCATCCATGCGGCTCACGCCCCCGCAACCGGACCCACCCCGCCTACCCTCAGGAAGCCAGCTTCTGCTGTTGCTTCGGCTGTTGCCGTTGATTCGGCAGGTGCAGGGCGCAGCCCTGCCGGCAACCCCTTCTTGACCGCAGCGGCCCAGGACCCGGAGAATTACGAGATTAATTCTCATTTGCTGTTGCGCAGGATGCGGGCGGCAGCCTTGACGGCCCTCGATCCCGATGTTCAAGAACGTCCTGTTCCAACTGCACTGGCTGCTGGGCATCAGCGCTGGCGCCATCCTGGCCGTGATGGGCCTGAGCGGTGCGGTCCTGTCGTTCGAGGATGAGCTGCTGCGTGCGGCCAATCCCGGTTTCGCCGCGATCGCCGAACACCATGCCGACAACCAGCAACCGCTCGCCTTGAGTGAACTGGTGCCGTTGCTGCAGGCGGGCAGCGAGCGGCCGCTGCAGCGCCTGCGGGTGGATGCCAGCGGCCAGCGCCCATCGGTCGCACGCTTTGCCGGTGGCAAGGACCACTGGGTGTATTTCGACCCCTACAGCGGCGAGCGCTTCAGTGCGCTGCGCGGACAGGCGTTCTTCGATTTCGTCGAGGACCTGCACCGCCATATGGTTGCCGGCGAGCGCGGCTCGTGGATCACCGGCAGCTGCGCGATCGCCCTGCTGTTCTTCACTTTGTCCGGGTTGTACCTGCGCTGGCCGCGCCGCTGGTGGCACTGGCGCAGCTGGTTGGCGGTGGAGTGGGCGCGCAAGGGCCGCGGCTTCCTGTGGAGCCTGCATTCGGTGATCGGCACCTGGGCGCTGCTGATCTACCTGATGAGCGCGCTGACCGGGTTGTGGTGGTCGTTCGACT
>NZ_QAIJ01000326.1:29941-30730 GCF_003060985.1 Stenotrophomonas sp. HMWF023 | reverse complement strand
TGCACAGTGTCGAGGCCACGCTGTATGCGCTGCCCGGTGTGCGCCAAGGCTTCATCGACCTGCGGCTGCCGGAGAAACCCGGTCAAGCGCTCAATGTACGGGTGATGTCGGCTGATCCCACGCAACGCGGCGGCCATCACGACCGGGCGCATGATCTGCTGCAGCTCGATCCGGCCACCGGCGCGGTTCTCGACGCGCGCCCCTACGCGCGGCAGGGTGCCGGCGGCCAGCTCACCACCAGCATGTTCGCCCTGCACTCGGGCAGCTTCTTCGGCATGCCCGGACGCATCGTGGTGATGCTCAGCAGCCTGGGCATGTGCCTGTTCTTCATCACTGGATGGCTGTTGTACCTGGACCGTCGCCGCAGCCAGCGCGCCGCGCGCGCGCTGCGGCAGACCGTTCCGGCAGCAGCACCCCGCGCCGCAGGCACACCGTGGCTGGTGGTGCATGCCAGCCAGAGCGGCCTCGCCGAACAGTTGGCCTGGCGTGCGGCGGCACAGCTGCAGGCGGCCGGCCACGGGGTGCAGGTACTGCCGCTTGCGCGTGTGACTGCCACGCAGCTGCAAGCCACCCCACAGGCGCTGTTCGTGCTCAGCACCTTTGGTGATGGCGAGCCCCCGGACAACGCACGGCGCAGCGCGCGCCAACTGCTGGCACAGATGCCGGACCTTTCCGGGCTGCGTTACGGCATGCTCGCGCTGGGCGACCATCAGTACGATCAATTCTGCGGATTCGGCTTGCAGGTGGACGACTGGCTGGCCCGCGCGGGCGGGCAGCCATTGTTCACGC
>NZ_QAIJ01000326.1:0-29931 GCF_003060985.1 Stenotrophomonas sp. HMWF023 | reverse complement strand
GCATCGACACCGATGACAGCGTGCTGCCAGCCGCCACGGTGATACATGACTGGCGTCTGCTCGGCCGCACCCTGCTCAACGCCGGCAGCGTCGGTGGCCAGATCTGGAAGATCCGCCTGGCACCGCCGGCTGATGTCGATTGGCAGGCCGGCGACATCCTGCATATCGCACCACGCCACGACGCGATGCATGTGCACGCGGTGCTTCGGGCGCATGGCCTCGATCCCCTGCAACCGGTGCTGATCGACGGTGCTGCGAAAACGCTGTTGGAACTGGCCAGTGAACGCGTGCTACCCGAAGCTGGCAGTGCATTGCGAGTACAGGATGCAGGCCTGTGGCTGTCAGGCCTGCCGTCGCTGCCCGGGCGTGAATACTCCATCGCCTCATGCGCCGCCGATGGCGAGGTGGAACTGGTGGTCCGGCTGGTTCGCGACGCAGCCGGCCGCGCGGGCCTGGGCTCGGGCTGGCTGGCGCTGCATGCGCCGTTGGAGGGTGCGGTTGCGGCCCGCGTGCATCGCAACCCGGGCTTCCATCGGCAGCCGGGCACGCCGATGGTGCTGATCGGCAACGGAACCGGCATTGCCGGCCTGCGCAGCCTGCTGCGCGAAGCCGCGCATCACGGCGAGCACGGTCATTGGCTGCTGTTCGGCGAGCGTCAGCGTGCGCACGACTTCCTGTTTGCCGACGAGATCATCCGATGGCAGGCTGACGCGCATCTGCTGCGGTTTGATCAGTCGTACTCGCGTGATGTGGACGATGGCAGCTACGTGCAGCATCGCCTGCACGCTGCGGTGGATGAACTGCACGCGTGGCTGGCACGCGGTGCAGTGATCCATGTATGTGGATCGCTGCATGGCATGGCCGAAGGCGTGGACCAGGTGCTGCGCGAGGCACTGGGCGATGAAGCGGTGGAACTGCTGCTGGAGAACGGACGTTACCGGCGTGACGTGTATTGAGTCCGTTCGCCGGGCATGGCCCGGCGCTACCCGTCATGGGTTTCAACGGTAGCGCCGGGCCATGCCCGGCGAAGGCGATCAGGCCATCACGCCGCCGCCCGCGCCCGTCGCTCGGGCTGTAGTCGGAACGCCGCCACCGCTTCGGCCAGCGCCTGCACCTGGGCCTGCATCTGCGCGGTCGATGCGCCGGCCTCTTCCACCAGGCTCGCATTGCGCTGCGTGCTGGCCTCCATCTGCACGACGGTCTGGTTCACTTGGGCGATGCCCGCATGCTGTTCGTGCGAAGCACTACGGATACCGGCCAGCAGCCCGGCCAACTGCTGCACGCTGCTGACGATTTCGTCCATCGTGGTGCCCGCCTGCTCGGCCTGCGTACTGCCCTGGCCTACCCGCGCCATCGAATCCTCGATCAGTACCTTGATCTGCTTGGCCGCATCCGCGCTGCGCTGGGCCAGCAAGCGCACTTCGGCCGCCACCACCGCGAAGCTGCGGCCCTGCTCGCCTGCACGCGCGGCCTCCACTGCCGCGTTGAGGGCCAGGATATTGGTCTGGAACGCGATGCCATCGATCAGCTGGATGATGTCGCCGATGCGCCGCGACGACGCGCTGATGCCGTGCATGGTCGCCACCACCTGGCCGACCGCAGCGCCGCCGCGCTCGGCAATCTTGGCGGCGTCGCGCACCAGTCCGTCAGCACGCCCCGCGGCGTCGGCATTGCGGCCGACGGTGTCAGTCAGCTCATGCATCGATGCCGCGGTTTCCTCCAGGTTGGCCGCCTGCTGCTCGGTGCGCTGGGACAGATCCTGATGACCGGCGACGATCTCGCTGACACCCACATCCAGGCGCACCGTGGCCTGCTGGATACGGGTGACGATGTGGCCCAGCTGCGCGACAGTGGCGTTGGCATCGTCACGCATGCGCGCGAACACGCCCTGCAGCTCGCCCTCCATGCGCACGCTCAGGTCGCCGCGTGCCAGTGCGGCCAGCAGCGCCTGCAGGTCGCCCAGGTTGGTCTCGAAAGTGGACAGCAGGCGATTGATGCTGGTCGACAGCGTGCGTACGAACCCGTGCTTGCCGTCCAGCGCGATGCGCCCTTGCAGCTCGCCATGCGCCGCTGCATCGACCAGCGCCGCCATTTCGGTTTCCAGCAGCGTTTCCAGCGCGCGGCTGCGCCATTCCACCGCAACGCCAAGGAAGTGGTCGTCCTCGACGATGGCATTGGCGATCAACTGGTAGCGGGTACCGGCGTGGCCGATCTCACGCTCTTCGCGCTGACGGACACCGATCAGGCCCGCCAGCGCCGGATGCAGGCGGACCGCGTCGCTGCCGAGCAATGTCTCTGCGGGAAGCGCCAGCAGCTGCAGCAGCGCCGGGTTGGCGTAGGCCACCTGCCCTTCCGCATCAACCACCATCAGGCCGGTCTGGGCGCTGTCCAGCGCCTGCCGGACGCGCGTGTTGCCGCGTGCCATCGCGCGTTCGGTCTCGGTACGCGCACGCAGGCGTTGCTGCATGTCGACCAGGCGCTGCGCGAGCTGGCCGATCTCATCGTTGGCGTTGTGCACGCGCAGCGTGGTGTCGAGCCGATCATCCGCGATATCGCCTGCAAAGCGCAGGGTGTCCTGGATCGGTCGACGCACCGCGCGCACCACCAGTACCAGGCTGGTGATCAGCACGCCGGCCACCAGCAGCAGGGTAGCCACGAACAGCACGCTGGCCATCCTTGCACCCGATCGCTGGCGCAGTTGTGCCTGTTCCAGTGCTGCAACCTGGGCCTGCTGGAAGGCGGCCAATGCCGGGCCGACGGCTGCCGCGGTCTCCAGCAGCGACTGCGCCTCCACATCCAGGCCGACACGCGCGGCGGTATAGCCCAGCAACGCGGCCTGGTAGGCTTCCATGCCGTTGCGCACGCGCTCCTGCACGTCGGCTGGCAGGCCGGCCAATGCCAGGTCGAAGGGCAGCTTTTCTTCGCTGGCGCGATCGGCGTGGGTGGAATCACCATCGAGCAGCAGCAACGCTTCCTGACGTCGCATCCGCTGCACATGCAGGGACAGCGCTGGGCGCTCCAGCGCATCCACCTGCGTCTGCAGTGCGTCGGCAGCCTGCTGCAGCTGTGCGGCCAGACCAGCGTCGCCGCGTCCCATCTCATCCACGCGCTCGAACAACGCGGCGATGCCCTGTGAGAATGCGTCGACAGCCTCGGTCATCGCCTGCAGCACCTTGCGCCGGCCCGCGTCCATCGGCATTCCCCGCAACGCCTGCAGGTCCTGCTTCAACATCTGTTGCGTGGCCAGCAACTGGCTGCGGTCCGCATCATCGAAGCTGCGCGCATACTGGGTCTGCAGGCGCCGGGCCTCGGCCACCCGGGCTGCCAGCGAAGCGACGCGGTCACTGCCGTGCTGGTAGCTGGCCTGGTCGCGGGCCGACTGCGTACTCGCATGGCTGGTCCAGGCGTGGACGGCGGCGATGGCCACCAGGCCCAGGCTGCAGACCAGCAGGGTCGCCTTGAGCTTGTCGGCGACGCTGAGCCGATGTGGCTGCAGCCAGCGCAGCAGGCCTGGGAAACGGGAACGCAACCCGACAACGCGGCTACGCAGGGACCGAAGGTGGGGAACGACGGCCGACATGACAGACTCCAGGCGGAAGGACGCACCTGTATCGGCTGGATTCAAGGCAACTTTAGAGCCGTTTTTCAACACCGGGCCAGCCCTGCGATTTGTACGGTGGGCAAGCGACGAGGGGATGACAAAGCAGATGTTCATTTCTCAACTGCTGAGAATCACAGCTGATAGAAAGGCATTTCATACAGCCCTAGCCCGGAGCAATCGCAAACATGCTCAGCAGCCCAGTGCTCGCCCAGATCCAAACCCTTGGCATCCCCGTCGGGATCGGCGCTCTCGTAGTTGTCCTTGCGCCTGTCTTGCGCTGGTTTCTAGGTCCCCCAATGGATAGCTTCCACCGATGGAGGGAATCAAAGCACCGGGATCGCGAGTACTTCCTGAAGATTGCCGATCAGTCGGAGAATGATCTGGAAGCAAGTTGGGTAAGGGAGTCTTTGCTGCAAGAGGCCTTTCGACAGCGCCATGGCTTGCTCGTCGAACGCGAGGAGCGACTGGTTTACTCCAGTCTCATGCGCCGCTACTCACCAAGCATCAAATGGCGCCATATCAGAGGCATCAGCACGCTGGCGCGGCGCAGCGAGGACGGCACTGGCATCGAGTTTCATATGCCTTCACATGAACGCCGCTGGCGATACATCGCTGCCACGGCCGGTACCGTCTTCTATCTATTCGGAAGTTTCCTCCTGTTGGAAGGCCTTCTTTCCGCCATGCACGGCTCTTGGGCGGGAATCGTTGTGGGCTTGCCGATAGCAGTAATGGGCGCCGTTACAACTCGCGTATCCCTCTTTGCGATGCAGAGCTACGATGCTATTGGAAGGACCATCCGCGGCAAGGAGCGCGAGGAGTTCATGCTGATTCCAATCCCTGAACCGGGCAGTCAAAGAGATCGCCTCACCCAGAAAGTCCCATTAGAGGCAACACCGCGCCGCCGCGCTTGACCTTTACCCCGGTTGCGGTAGCACAGTGGAGCCCCCCGCCCGTGGTGCCTGCCATGTCCATCGACGTCCCCCGTTACCTGCAGCGCCTGCAGCTGGATGCCCCGCCACCGCTCACCCTGGCCGGGCTGACCCTGCTGCAGCAGCGCCACAACGCCCTGCTGCCGTTCGAGACCCTGACCAGCCTGCTGCGCGACGCGGTCGACATCGACCTGGACAGCGTCCAGCACAAGCTGCTGCACGCGCAGCGCGGCGGCTACTGCTTCGAACTCAATGGCGCGTTCCTGGCCCTGCTGCAGGCCTTGGGCTTCGATGCGCAGCCACTGAGCGCACGGGTACTGCTGTCGGCTGTCGATGGCGAGCTGACCGCGCGTACGCACCTGCTGCTGCGGGTGCGTCTGCAGGAAGCGGACTGGTTGGTCGATACCGGCTTCGGCAGCCTGACCCCGACCGTGCCATTGCGCCTGCATGAGACCGCAGTGCAGGACACACCGCACGAGCGCTACCGCGTGCGGCGGCTGGAGGATGGCGACTTCATGCTCGCCGCCGAGGCGGGGGATGACTGGCGGGCGCTGTACCGCTTCGACCTGCAGCCACCGGCGCCGATCGATAACGAAGTGGGCAACTGGTACGTGTGTACGCACCCGCAGTCGAGCTTCCCCGGCCAACTGCGTGCATCACTGACCGGGCCGGATTGGCGACGCACCATCGGCAGCGGCAACTACACCGAATATCGCCCGGGCCAGGTGCCGGCCAAGCGCCCGCTGCGTGATGTACAGGACGTGCGCGAGGTGCTGCAGCAGGGTTTCGGCATGCGCCTTCCGGATGATCCGCGATTGGATCCGGCCATTGCCGACTGGCTGCAGCGATCGCGCGCCGCGTCCGTGTAGAGCCACGCGATGTTCGGCTGCTGACCTCAGGGCTATGGGGTGACGGGCGCCTGCAGGGCGATCCGGTTGCCTTCGCTGTCGCGGATCTCGGCCACCCGCCAGTCACCGGCCACGTCCGGGCCAAAGCACAGCACCGCGCCAGCCTGAAGGACACGCTGCAGGCTGTCATCCAGATCGTCCACGCTCAGATAGATGCGCGGCCCCTGCTCCGAGGGCAGGTAGTCAGCACCGTGCACCAGCGCCATGCTGGCACCAGCGTCCCTATCGTTGAATGGCAGGTACGCCATCCGGCAGTCGTGCACGGTGATCGGCGTATCGATGTCCACCTGCAGCCATTGCCGGTAGAACGCCATGGCACGGTCCAGGTCGGCAACGGGAACTTCAACGTGCAGGATGGGATTCATGGTGATCAGGCTGGGCGTGCAGGCGGATGAAACACAGGATCGCAGCTCTGCACAGCACACGATACGGCCACAGGTGGCATGCTGGGCAGCCCGACACCGAGCTGGAACCGCCCATGTCCTTGGCCGATCACCGTCATGCGTTGGCACCACTGGGCTTCCTGCGCGTTGCCATCAACCTCGGCAACCCGGTGCTGGCCCAGGGCGACGCCGATGTACCACGCGGGCCATCGGTGGAACTGGCCACCGCGCTGGCACAGCGGCTGGGTGTGCAGGCCCGCTTCAGTTGCCACGACGCGGCCGCATCGGTGGTGGCAGCGGCGAGCGACGATGCGTGGGACCTGGCCTTCCTGGCGGTGGACCCGGCACGCGCCGACCGCATTGCCTTCAGTGCACCGTATGTGGAGATCGAAGGAACCTACCTGGTGCGCGATGACAGTCCAGCACAGCAGGTGGCAGATCTCGATCGCGCCGGGCTACGCATCGCGGTGGGCCGCGGTGCCGCCTACGATCTGTTCCTCAGCCGCCAGCTGCGTCAGGCAACGATTGAACGTGCCGACACCTCGGCCGCCGCCATCACCCTGTTCGACCAGCAGCGGCTGGATGCAGCGGCCGGCGTACGCCAACCCCTGCAGGCCTGGGCACAGGCACACGTCGGCCATCGCGTGCTGGCAGATCGCTTCACCGTGATCCAGCAGGCGGTCGCAGCGCCCGTTGCTCGATCCGCGGCGGCGTTGCAGGCACTGTTCGCGGAAGTGGAAGCGATCAAGGCCGGGCCGCTGCTGGGCGAGGCCTTCGCACGTGCCGGGCAGGCAGTCACGCTGGTGCGCTGACGCACACGCGACAGCATCGCGCCTGCGCGACGGGCGCTATCCCGCGTCGGCGGCCTGCATGTGCCGCACATGCTCGGCTGCCTGCGCGTGCAACCACTCGCGGAAGGCCAGGAAACCACGGTGGCGTACCGAGCGCTGCGGGTACACCAGCCAATGCGGCCATGCGGTTTTCAGGCGCAGGTCCGACAACGCAACCAACTGGCCGGAATCCAGCAGCAGGCGCGCCCGCGTGACCCGCCCCAGCGCAACACCGACGCCGTCCAGTGCAGCGCGATGGTGGGCTTCGGAATCATCCAGCACCGCCACGTACCGCGCGGGTGGGCGCTGCCCGGTCAGCGCGAACCATGCGCCCCACGCGCCATCAGGATCTCCCAGCAGCGGCCACTGCGCCAACGGTACGTGGCCGATGCCGCCCATGCGCTCGATCAGTGCCGGGCTGGCCATCGGCAGCAGCCATTCGTCGAACAACGGTTCGACCACCAGCCCCGGCCATTGTCCGCTGCCCAGCCGCAGCGCAGCATCGAACTGCAGTTGCCTGTCGAAGTCGATCAGTCGTTCGCTCGATTGCAGATTGATTTCGATCTGTGGATGCGCCGCCACGAAATTGCCCAGCCGTGGCACCAGCCATGCGCTGGCCATCGACGGCACGGCGCTGAGGGTGAGCACATGCTCCGGCCGCGCGGCGTACGGCTGGAAAGCTTCGTTGATCGCATCCAGATGGGGGCCGACCTGATCCAGCAGGCGCTGTCCTTCCAGGGTCAAGGCCACACCGCGTGCCTGCCGGATCAGCAGCGGCTGGCCCAGGCGTTCTTCGAGCTGGCGCATCTGATGGCTGAGCGCACTGACCGTCAGGTTCATCGATGCGGCGGCGCGGGACAGGTTGCCCAGGCGTGCGGCAGCGACGAAGCCCTGCAGGGCATGCAGCGGTGGGCGGGACATAAGCCTTGAATTCCTCTCAAGTCGACCTTGCGGAAATGTCGCTTTTTGCGCCCCCATGCTGCCCGTATCGTGCATTCCACTCAAGTGGAGGCACGATCATGAACATCTTCAGCGGTCTGTTGTTCCTGCAGGGTCACGTGACCAACGTTGCCCTGGCCCAGCGCCTGGCCGAACCCGTTCCCGCAGCGCCCGATGCGCGCCGGGCACCGCGGCCGGCCAACGTCCCGGCCACCTCGGGAGGTGTCACCACCCGCGCTGCAGGTGTTCCGGCAACCACGGCTCGGGATCGATAGCGAGCGCGCGATACGCATCGATGGCTTCGCGCAGTGCGGCCACACCGACCGGCGAGCGCAGGCTTTCCTCTTCCGGCACCTGCGCTGCGGACCAGTCATGCAGCCGGTCCAGACGCTGGACCATCGCCGCCCGCAGCCACGGCCGCAGCGGATACGTGTGATAGCCCTGCTGTGCCAGCGCACGTACCGCCTCGGCCAATCCTGCGTTGGCCCCGCGCACCCATTCGGTGCGCCCACCGGCCTTATCCTGCACCGTCATCGGTGCCGGCGCACGATGCAGCTTGAAGGGCCGGCGCAACTGCAGTTCCAGGTCACGCGCATCCCGCTCGGATTCGGCCTCGACCAGCGCACCCGCTTCCAGATCGAAGAATTCGAACCAGCGTCGATGCAGCGCACTGATCCGGCCCAGCGGATCGCGCGAGAAACCAATCTTCGCGTAGTCCTCCCAGGCACAGGGAAAGACATAGGCGAACACGCGGCCATCGATGCGGATATCGGAGTCCATCGGCGCACGATGACGATGCCCGCATGTGCGGAACGTGCAGGCGGGTGCCCGGCCGGTCAACGTCGCTGCAGCGCTTCCTGTATCGCAGCGGCCACATCGGTGTTGTCGATGTAGCTGCCATCGTTCAAGCGCACATGCTGGCGATAACCTTGGTCGACGCCGCGCACGCGTTTGCCCAGCAGCTCGGCGCCGTTGCCCTTGGCCCACAGTGGCACCAGGCCGTTTGAATGGTTGCCGGTGGGGCGGAAGCTCATGCCCGGCATGCGCCCCCGGCCGTGGTTGCGCACCGGTTCGAAGGCCACCTGCTGTGCATCCGGGCCCATCGGCATGCTGTTGTCGTGGTCGGTGGTGACAATCAGCAGGTTGCGCTCCCAGCCACCGTTATCCTCGATCCACGCCATGACCGCCGACACGGCATCGTTGAACTCGACGGTCTCTTCGATCAGACGGCCAAACTGCGGCTGCCCGGTGCAGGCGCCGTAGTGCCATTCAGTGCCGCAGGCGCTGGTGTGCGCTGCCCAGTCGGTGGCACCGCCTTCGACCATCAGGAACAGGCCCTTGGTTGAGCGCTGCTGCAGGAACTGCAGCGCGCCACGGGTCATCGTCGCCAGGTCCGGCACGCTGTCGATCTTCTTCACTCCCGACGGTGCTCTCGCGTCTTCGCCCAGTACCTGCAGCTGGCGTGCCTGCTGCAGGGTGTTGGCCACGCGCGGTACACCGATCAGCGGCCGGTCGGAGGGCACCAGGCCCTGCGCCAGCGCAACGAACTCTGCCTTGCTGCGGATCAACCGCCACGGGCCCGATGGATTTCCGGCAATGGCCGTGCCCGCCTCAAGCTGCTGCCAATCCTGCTGCGACACCCACTCCCAAGGGTTCCCGCAGCCCTCGGCCACCGGGCTCTGCGGCCCGTCGACGCAGGCTTGTCCATTGACGCTGTAGCCGGGGCCGCCGGTACCCATCACCAGGTCCATGTGGCCCTGGGCCAGCATCTGGTGGGCGATCTGGTGATAGCTGTTGCGTGATTCGGCCTGCGCGGCGAAGGCAGCCGGCGTGGCATGCGCGAACGGCACCGAGGTCACCACGCCGGTAGCCATGCCCAGGCGTTTGGCACGCAGGGTGTTGAACTCCACCGGTACACCGTCGTTGTCGACGTTGATGGCGTTGTTGTAGGTCTTCACTCCCGAGGACAGCGCCGTGCCGGCCGCCGCGCTGTCGGTGGCTACCGCAGCCAGATACTGATACCCAGCGAAGGGCAGATCCGCCGCGGGCACGGGCGTGGCGTCCCATGCCTTCTGCGCGTCGTAGCCGAGCGTCTGCGCCGCATCGTGCGTAGGCTGGCTGCTGGCGTTGAGCGGGAACGTTGTCACCGCCAGCCGATGCGGGAAGTCGGCATAGGGGGCGCCTTCGCGGCTGCCGTATTGCCAGTAGGCGGCGGCATCCCAGGTGCCCCAGCCGGCGCCATCGTTGATCATCACGATGACGTTGTGCGGCCGTCCCTGCGCCGGTTCCGGCTTTTCGATGCGCACATCGTGGTGGCAACCGGTGATGGCAACCAGCGCTGTCAGGATGACCGGCCGCAACCAGCCCTCGAGGTTCGTTTTTTTCATCAGCAGTCCCAGCAGAAAGCGAAGTGATCCAACCTAATTTGCGACGTTATATCATTTCAATATTTCAGAAACAGTCATCCAGCGAGGGCGCGCGCCGTTACGCTGTCGCCGTATGCAGTCCATGACTTCTTCCCGTTCCCCTGTTTCATCGATCACGATCGATGCCCTCTCCCTCGAGATCCTCCAGCAGCAGCACGCGGAGCTGCGACGACCGCCGGCCTCGCTTACCAAGCTGATGACGGCCTACACCGCGTACGACCTGCTCGCGCAGTCGGGCGGTTCGTGGTCGGACATGATCGCCATCGATCCGCGCGACGTACACGAGGTGGCCGACGATGAAACGCGGATGGGCCTGGTGCCCGGCGAAAGCATCGCCCTCGGCAGACTGCTGGAGGGCCTGATGGTGGTTTCCGGCAACGATGCCGCGCTCGCCCTGGCCCGTCACCTGGCCGGATCGCAGGCGGCGTTCGCGCAGCACATGAACGGCCACGCGCGGGTGCTGGGCCTGCACGATACGCACTTCATCTCCGCGTCCGGCATCACTACCCCGGGCCATCTGTCGACTGCACGCGACATGGCGATGCTGGCCGCCCACCTGCTTGCGCGCTACCCCGACCTTCTCGCAATCACCGCACAGCGCAGCTTCGTGCACCGCACGCTGCAGAAGGCGAACCAGAACGCCCTACTCGGCGAAAACGGTGTGGATGGCTTGAAGACCGGTTACACCCAGGCTGCAGGTTTCTGCCTGGCGGCCACCGCCCGTCGCAGGTGCGCTGGGCACGCCCTGCCACTGCGCCTGATCAACGTGGTGCTGGGCGCTGATTCCCGTGCGTCGCGCGATGAGCAGGTGCGAGCGCAGCTTGATGCGGGCTTTGCCATTGCCGCGGCGGCCGAGGCCCAGCGTGTGTGACGGGCAGACCGGGCAGACACCAGGTGCAATGCGCTCTATAGTCCAGCGCCCGAAGGAGTACCCCATCGATGGATCGACGCATCTTGTGCTGGATGCTTGCGCTGTTCTGCACGTTCTCCGCGGCACTCACCCATGCCGGTGAACTTACTCCTGCCGAGAGCGACGCGCTCCAGCAGGATGTGCGGTCGCTGCTGTCCACGTTCGTCCGCGGCGATACCGATGCCATGATCGCGCGCACGCATCCCAGCGTGAAGCGGTTTGCCGGCGGCGATGCGGCCTATGCGAAGGCCGCGCGCGATGCGATGAAGACACTCGACGACATGGGCGTGAAGGTCATCAGCGATGATGTCGGTGAACCGACCCGCACCTATGCTGCCGGCGATGAGGAAGTCTGCTTCGTGCCACGGACCACGGTGTTCACCGTCGACGCGCAGACGGTGAAAAGCCTCGCCTTCATGGTCGCCATCCGGCCGGTAGGCGGTACGCAGTGGCGCTACATCGATGGTGCCGCTATGCAGGCGATGCCGGAGCTGCTGCGACAGCTGTTGCCGGATCTGCAGCCTGACGTGCAACTGCCCCCGGTCAGCGTCGAGCAACTCCAGGTCGCTCCGCGCACATGATTCAGGTGCTGCGCTTGACGATGGCGACGATCACGCGCTCCAGCTCGGCCTCGGCTGCCGCATGTTCCACCGCACCGGCCGCAACTGCTTCAGACAGGGTTTCGGCGGCACCGAGGATGGCCCAGAGGCCGGTGACCGGCACGACCTCTCCCGCTGCGAACGGGCCCAGCCACTGCGCGCACTTGTCGATGAAATCCTGCTGATAGCAACGGCGCACCGCCCGCAGTTCCGGTGATCCCGACAGCGCAGCAAGGATGTCCTGGATCTCGCTGCCCTGCGACAGCACGCAATCTATGTAGCCGGAGGCGATGGCATGCGCGCGATCCTTCAGGCGTGCTTTCGCGCTGCCGATTCGCTCATCGAAGACCACGGTCTGCCTCTGGTCGTAGTCGGCATACAGCGCGGCCAGCAAACCGTTGCGGGTTTCGAAGTGGTCGTAGGCCAGCGGCTTGGCGACACCCGCCGCCTCCGCCAGACGACCCAACGTCAGCGCATCGGTGCCCTCTTCACCGACCAGCGCCCACGCCACGTCCAGCAGCTGGCGAGAACGCTGTTCGCGGGTCAAGCGGCGGCGGGGCTCGGGCACGGCAGGGCTGGAAGGCAAGGGAAATGATCAGGTCGCGGGGGTTCCGATCTTACGTCCGATGTCCACCGCCGTCTGCAGATGCGTTTCGGCCATGCCGCTGTCGGCATCCAGCAGCAGCGTGGATGACAGCACCGGCGCTCCGCAGTAATCGAAGATGCCCTGGTCGATCTGGGTCTTCATCGCCTCGCCATAGCCGCGCCGGTCGATCATCTGCTGGCCGGCGCCGCCCAGGCCCACCAGATGCACCTGCAGCCGCTGCAGCTTCTTTTCCACCTTGCCATCGGCACCTTCGTCATAGGCCCAGCCCTGGGTGAACACGCGATCGATCCAGCCCTTCAGCAGCGCCGGGAACGACCACCAGTAGAGCGGGTAGACCAGCACGAGCGTGTCGGCGGCATCCAGCCGTGCGTGCTCGGCGGCCACATCGGCCGGCAGCGTCGTGGTCCTGCGGAAGAAGGCGTGGTCCTGCGCGTTGAAGCGTGGATCGAAACCTTCCGCCATCAGATCCACGGTGGTGACCGTGTTGCCGGCATTGGCGTTGACGATGGCCTCGCCGATACGCGCCGCAACGGCGTGGGTAAGCGAGCCCGGTTCGGGGTGGGCCACAACGATCTGGGTATGCATGACAACAGCTCTCGGATTCATTAGTTACCAATAGTAACTATCGGGCGGGCGAGCAACAGCATCACCGATAGGACGCTGTCGCGCGGCTCATGTGAGAACCCTGCATGCATGGGAACCCATGCCCTCCATGCAGCGTTCACCGTACCTGCGCCGGACTCCAACGGGCGCCCACGTAAGGTCACCGCTCTCCTCCAACAAAGGTGTCGACGCATGGCCATCAAGACCGCAGAAGACCTGTTCATCCACGAACTGTCCGATATCTACAGCGCCGAGAAGCAGCTCACCAAGGCGCTGCCACGCCTGGCACGCGCTGCCGAAAACCCTGAACTCGCCGCCGCCTTCGAGACCCACCTGGAAGAAACCCAGGGCCAGATCGAACGCATCGACCGGGTTGTCGAGCTGCTGGGCATCCGCCTCAAGCGCATCAAGTGCGCGGCAATGGAAGGCCTGGTAGAGGAAGGAAAGGAAGTGATCGATACCATCGACGAAGGGCCGGTGCGCGATGCCGCCTTGATCGGTGGTGCACAGAAGGTCGAGCACTACGAGATCGCTTCCTACGGCACCATCGCCGCCCTGGCCAAGCAGCTGGGCTACAAAGAAGCGCTGCCGCTGCTGCTGGAAACGCTGGAAGAAGAAAAGGCCACTGACGAGAAACTGACGTTGCTGGCCAAGAGCGGCGGTAACGCACGGGCTGCTCAGGCCGCCTGATTCCCTGGCAGACGCATGGCCGATGCCGCCAGGGAGGGCGGCCATCGCCGCATCCAACGCGGGTACCCGGTGCATCACGAGCTGTCGGCAGCGACTCCGGCGCGTGGCACCCGGTGCAGCCTCAGCCGTGGCTGTAGTCAACCTGGCAGCGCGGGCAGAAGAACGTACGACGCTGCGTCGTACCCATGTGCAGCTTGCTGATCGGACCACCGCACGCCGGGCAGGTCCTGCGCGTGTGCACCTGCCAGTGCTGCTTCAACGTGAAAGCGCGCTTCCAGGCCAGGAACTCGAAACTGTAGGTCCTGGCCTCGCGGATCATCGCGGTCAGCTTTGCTGGTGGTAGATCACCCACACGGGTTGCCGGATGCACGCGGATGCGGAACAGGACTTCGTTCTTGATGATGTTGCCGACGCCAGCGAACACACTCTGACCCAGCAGCGCATCGCAGGCGAGCACTTGTGCCATCGCCTTGAGCTTCTTCCTTGCCAGGCGAGGTTCCCAGACATCGCTCATCACGTCGGAACGCCAGTCGTAGACCTCACCCAAGGGCTCGGCGATCATCTTCACCGAGCACGCGTAGAAGTTCAGTTCGCCGTTGTCGAAGCGCAACGAGACCCTCGGCGGCGTCTCCTTGCGCTCATCGATGCGCCAGCTGCCGAAGAGCATGAGATGGATGCGAAGGCTGCAGCGACTGAACTCCAGCAGGAAGTGCTTGCCCCAGCTGCGCACCGACTTCACCCGCCGTCCCAACAGCGGTGCCAGATCGATACGGCTGTTGCCAGAGACGCTGCGCACCGTCCTGCCCTTGAAACGAGCTGCTGCCTCGCGCAGAAGTACGATGGAAGGGCCTTCAGGCATCAGCGCGCTCCTGCAGCAGCGCCTGCAGCCGCAGCGCGTTGGGCACGGCATGCCCCTGCGCCGTGTTGTCGAAGATTACCCACGTGGGTGCATCGGAGCCGGCGTGGGCCATTGCATCGGCCGCCAACTGCTGAAGTGCGGGCTCCTCGTAGGCACTGTAGTAGACGCGTGGATGGCCATGCAGGCGCCAGTAGCTCCAGTTCTGCGCGCCTGCAGGCACTGCGCCTCCCGGAGTACGCGCCGGATCCGCTGCCACGCGTGCGATGCCATGCGCGCGCAGCAGCGCGTCGGCTGCGGCAGAGAACCAGCTGGCGTGCCGGGGCTCACAGGCCACCGGCACATGGGTTCGTCTGCGCAGGGCTCTGAAGAGCGCCGACGCTACCCGGCCTTCGTACTCCAGCCGGGGTGGCAGCTGCAGCAGCAGCGCACCCAGCCGATCCCCCAGGTGTTGCACGCCATCCAGGAATGGGTCCAGGACCGACGCTGTGCCACGCAACCCTGCAACATGCGAGATCGTCTGCGGCATCTTCACCGAAAAACGGAACCCGGCAGGAACGACCGAGGCCCAGCGTGCATACGTACTGGCCTGGTGCAGGCGGTAGAACGACGAATTGATCTCCACCACCGGGAAGCGGCTGGCATAGCGCTGCAACGCGCTGTCGCCATCGGCGAAGTGGGCGGCACAAGACGATGGCAACGACCAGCCTGCACAGCCTACAAGGACGCTTGCATCGGGTTTGCCTTGAAGGGAGGGAGACATGTGCTCACGGTTGCGCGCGCACCGTCGTGCTGCAGTGAATTCGCGTCGTGATCCGCGTGAAGTGCATTCCTGCAGCGGACGATCCACCTCCTGCAGAGGGTCCCCACCCTGCGCTCGCATCGCCGCGTGACCTCGGTCGTACTGCGCAGCAGCGCCTTCGCACGAACAGCACACTGGGCTGGCGCGGCCTTGATGCTGGAAAGCGGAAGCTCGTCATTCCACGGCAGCATTCGCACAACAGCAGACCATGCAGAAGCGCAGCAACGAACCATCGGTGACCGGACCACGACTACTACTGGTGGAAGACCAGCTCGACCTGGCAGAGCTGATGGAACAGGCATTGGCCGACGAAGGAAACGAGGTTGCGCATGCCCACAGTGTTTTCGAGGCACTGAGCATGCTCGACAGCAGCCGCTTTGATGGCGCAGTACTGGACGTGGAGCTGCGCGACGGCGTGGTGTTTCCCGTCGCAGACAGACTGCTCGAACTCGGCATCCCCTATCTCTTCGCATCAGCCGTATACGACCAGCTGGTACCGGTCAGGCATCAACGTGCGCCGTTCCTGGCCAAGCCCTTCCATGTACAGGGGTTGCAACGCGCGGTGCGCGAGGCGCTGGGCAAGGCGCAACCATCACCACCCGCCAGGCACTAGTTCCAACGGGCCATGCTCAAGCGGGATGCACTGCCGCAAACGGGGCATCGCCGTGTTCGGCCTGCAGATGCGGCGCTACCACCGCTGCCAGCTTGTAGAGTGCTCCGCCGCGCGAAAGCCCGGTCCAATCACCGTTGGCGACCGCGCGCAGCTGTTCGGGCTCTGCTGGCAGCAGCCGCATCGACCAGTACGGAAAGGCACGGCGTGACACCCTGCCCCGCCCCAGCTCCACGATCTCGTGGTGGCTGGTGGCGGAAAGAACGCGGCTGTACACCACGTTGATGCTGTCTTCTGGCCCTTCGATGTACTGAAGGAAGCGGGTTCCATCGTAAAGAAACACACCCGTCACGCCGGCTTCGAAGTTGAAGCGGGCGGCGGCTCGTGAGAGGTCGTCCACATGATCCATGGAAAGCCCCGGTGTCGCCTCACTTGCGTAGGCGATTGCGCGGAGGGGCACGGACATTCCTGATGACGCAGGAACATTTCCTGCGTTTCACCCTGCACGTTGCGTGGAACAGCAGGGTGACGATCGGGCCTGTGCGCCATCACCCGGATGACTGCAGGGCGCGCTCCTACGGCTTGAACAATCCATTGAGTTCGGCACCCGACGGGGTGCCCGGCAGTGCGTCGAATGATCCGCTGCCGAGCATCTGCTCCGATGCCCTGAGGAAGCCTGCCCACGCACTGCGGGCCAGCGCACCGCCCACGCTGACCCGGCGCACGCCGAGACTGCCCGCCTGCTGCAGCGTCATCTGACCGCGCGACCCGATCAGCAGGTTGACCGGTTTACCAGCGGCGGCATCCACCACGGCGCGGATCTGCTCCACGCTCTGGATGCCTGGCGCATACAGGCAATCGGCACCCGCCTGCGCATAGGCGCGGATGCGGGCCAATGTATCGTCCAGGTCGGGGCGGCCGACGAAGAAGTTCTCCGCACGCCCCACCAGCATCACGTCGTGCCCGCTTTCGTCGATGGCACGGCGCGCTGCGCTGAGGCGGGCCACACTGTCTTCGATGCTGCGCAGCGGATGTTCCACATCGCCGGTGGAATCCTCGATCGACAGGCCGGCCACACCGGTGTCGATCGCCATCGACACGCTCTCGTGCACCGCCTCCGGGCCGCTGCCGAAACCATCTTCGAAGTCGGCGTTCACCGGCAGATCGGTCGCCGCCACCATCGTCCGCAGATGGGCCAGGATCTCGCTGCGCCCCATCGCCCCGTCAGGCTGCCCGTGGGCCCAGGCATGGCCGGAGCTGGTAGTGGCCAGTGCCTGGGCACCCAGCCGCGCCAGCGCGACGGCACTGCCGACATCCCACGGGTTGGGCAGCAGGAAGCATCCGGATGCATGAAGCGCCCTGAAGGCAGCGCGGCGGCTCTGGATCGCGTCGACACTCATCACGGACTCCTGGCTGTAGGCACAGTGCAGGAACGCCCTGGCAACCTCCGCAGTGTCGAACGTAATGCGGCCCGGCGCCATCGTCCCGGCATGGGGGATGGTCGGCGCGCGCAATTTCCACTATCTATAGGAAGCCTTCCCGCGCCCGTCCACCACGCAACCACGCGGACGAAGGCATTTTTCAAACAATTGTTTTAAACACCACTAATTTCGCCGAACTGGACAGCATCCTCAGCTTCCGCCAGACTGCCGCCCTTTCCCGTCAATCGGATCCCATGGCGAAGCTGCTGGTCCTGCATGGCCCCAACCTCAACCTGCTCGGCACCCGCGAGCCGGAGGTCTACGGCCACACCACGCTGGCGGACATCGACCACGCGCTGGTCGCCCAGGCCGCTGCCGCAGGTCATGCGCTGGAGAGCCTGCAGTCCAACGCCGAGCACGTGCTGGTGGATCGTGTGCAGGCCACACGCAGCGACGGAACCGCCTTCATCCTGATCAACCCGGCCGCCTTCACGCATACCTCGGTTGCCCTGCGCGATGCGCTGGCGGCGGTGGCGGTGCCGTTCATCGAGATCCACCTGTCCAACCCGCATACCCGCGAGCCCTTCCGCCAGCACAGCTATTTCAGCGACAAGGCGGTTGGCGTGGTGTGTGGCTTCGGTGCCGACAGCTACCGCTATGCGATGGACGCGGCATTGGCACGCGTGCAGGCTGCCGCCGCGTCATGAGCCTGTCGCGCGCCCTCGCCAGCGTTGTGCTGTGGGCCGGCCTGTGCGGCGCTGCCGCCGCGTCCGACCGTGAGGCCGAAGGCATCGACTGTGCGCATCCGACCACCACGATGGAGAGCGACCTGTGCGCCTCGGACGTGGCAGCGGCCGCCGACGTCGAACTCAACGCCGTCTACGCCCAGGCACGCAGGCAGCTGCGCACGCCGGCCAACGGCGGCAACTGCAGCTACTGCGGCAACGCCGAACAGGAGTTGGTGCTGGCCCAGCGCGCGTGGATGCAGCTGCGCGACCACGACTGCCAGGCGGTGTACGCCCTCAATTCCGACGGCACCGCGCGCAATGGCGCACAGATGCGCTGCCTGATCACCCTCGCGCGCGACCGTACGCGGCAGCTGCGCGACTTCTACGAACTGCTTTGACCCGAGCGCAACGCGCTTCCCACCACACTGACATCAAAGAGCAAAGAGGCCACCATGGATCTCCGCAAAATCAAGAAGCTGATCGACCTGCTGGAAGAGTCGAACCTGGCTGAAATCGAAATCAAAGAAGGCGAAGAGTCGGTGCGCCTGTCGCGCGCTCCGGTGTCCGGCTACGGCATGATGCAGGCCCCGCCGCAGATGATGATGGCCGCCCCGGTCGCCGCCCAGCCGGCCACCCCGGCGATGCCGATGCAGTCGCCGACCGAAGCCTCCACCGGCGGCACCGCCAAGCCGGGCAATGCGCTGCCGGAAGGCCACGTGCTGCGCTCTCCGATGGTCGGCACCTTCTACGCCTCGTCCTCACCGGACAAGCCGGCGTTCGTCAGCATCGGCCAGCAGGTCAAGGCCGGCGAGACCCTGGCCATCATCGAAGCGATGAAGATGTTCAACCCGATCGAAGCCGATGCGTCGGGCACCATCGTCGCCATCCTCGGCGAGAACGGCCAGCCGGTGGAATTCGACCAGCCGCTGTTCGTGATCGGCTAAGGGGCGGCTGCCATGCTCGACAAAGTCGTCATCGCCAACCGAGGGGAAATCGCGCTGCGCATCCTGCGCGCGTGCAACACCCTGGGCATCCGCACGGTGGCCGTGCACTCCACGGTCGACCGCAACCTCAAGCACGTGGCCATGGCCGATGAATCGGTCTGCATCGGTCCGGCGTCGTCGGCGGAAAGCTACCTCAACATCCCGGCGTTGATCGCCGCGGCCGAGGTCACCGACGCCCAGGCCATCCACCCGGGTTATGGCTTCCTGTCCGAGAACGCCAACTTCGCCGAGCGCGTGGAAGAGTCCGGCTTCATCTTCATCGGCCCGAAGGCAGACACCATCCGCCTGATGGGCGACAAGGTCGAAGCGATCCGCGCCATGAAGTCCGCCGGTGTACCGTGCGTACCCGGCTCGGGCGGCCCGCTGGGCGAGGACATCGTCGCCAATACCAAGATCGCCCGTGAGATCGGCTACCCGGTCATCATCAAGGCAGCCGGTGGCGGCGGTGGCCGCGGCATGCGCGTGGTGCACGCCGAAGCCTCGCTGAAGACCTCCATCGAAACCACCAAGAGCGAGGCCAAGGCCGCGTTCGGCAATGGCGAGGTCTACATGGAGAAGTTCCTGGAGAACCCGCGCCACGTGGAGATCCAGGTGCTGGCCGACGGCCAGGGCAATGCCATCCATCTCGGCGAGCGCGACTGCTCGATGCAGCGTCGTCACCAGAAGGTGGTCGAGGAAGCGCCGGCACCGGGCATCACCACCGAGCAGCGCGAGCAGATCGGCAAGGTGTGCGTGGAAGCCTGCATCCGTATCGGTTACCGCGGCGCCGGCACCTTCGAGTTCCTGTACGAAGACGGCCGTTTCTACTTCATCGAAATGAATACCCGCATCCAGGTGGAGCATCCGGTCACCGAGATGGTCACCGGTATCGACCTGGTCGCCGAACAGCTGAAGATCGCTGCCGGCCAGAAGCTGTCGATCAAGCAGAGCGATGTGGTGCTGACCGGCCATGCGATCGAGTGCCGCATCAACGCTGAAGATGCGGAAACCTTCGTGCCGAGCCCGGGCACCATCACCGGCTTCCACGCACCGGGCGGCCCCGGCGTGCGCGTCGATACCCACATCTACAGTGGCTACCGCGTGCCGTCGAACTACGACTCGATGATCGGCAAGCTGATCGTGCACGGTCCGGACCGCGAGACCGCCATCGCCCGCATGCGGGTGGCGCTGAGCGAGATGGTGGTCGATGGCATCAAGACCAACATCGCCCTGCAGCAGCGCATCATGCGTGACAAGGGCTTCCAGGCCGGTGGCCAGAACATCCACTATCTGGAAAAGCGCCTTGCCGAGCGCAAGAGCAAGCCGATCGCATTGACCTGATCGGCAGTTGCTGTCGCTGCACACGAAAAGGGCGGGGATTTCCCCGCCCTTTTCTGTTTCCCGTCCGGTAGCGCCGGGCCATGCCCGGCGGCCTTCTATTGCCACCGTCCACCCGCCGGGCATGGCCCGGCGCTACCGGTGTGGCGTCAACGCTTGTCGGCGACTTCCGCGGGAATCTGCGAGTTCGCCAACGGACGCACGCCGTTCGGCGAGGTCGGATCGACGATCACCATGGTCTCGCTGGAACCATCCGGCCACACCACCTGGAAGGTGCTGCCGGCCGGCAACGACGAGAACGGCACGCCACTCTGCGCGCGGTAAACGGCGGCAACCTGGCTGGCACCTGCACGGCGCACGTCTTCCTGTGTCTTCACCGAGGTCAGTTCCACTTTCGACAGACGCCGATAGCGGTCCTCGTAGGTGTCGATCATCAGCAGGCCCACCGCACCGGCCGAATACGCCACGAACAACACCACCCAGAACCAGAACTTGGCCCCATGCAGGAATCGACGGTAGTTCATCGCCCGTCCCTCGTTCCAATCAATCGCTTGATCCATTCCTTCATTTTCCCCGCACCTTGCCGCGAAACCGCGGCGTCATACACAAAATCACGGAAGTCCTGCGTTCCATCCGGCGAACAGATCCCTCCATTCGCACAAAAACTGTTGACCAGCACACTGTCGGCTCCACAGGGAAGACCGAGTTCGCAGGCCGCAACCCGCCATGCCAGTTCACTGAGCTGTTCTCCGGCGACCATGCCGACGAGCGCCTTGTCGCCGGCGGCGCGCAATCCCATGCCCGGCGCGATCGCCATATAGGCTTCCGGATCGCGCGAGGTACGCACGCGCTCGACCAGATCACGACGGTACTGCTCGTTGTCGTGCAGCGGCTCACCTTCGGCAAACAGCGACGCTTCGGCAGCGAGGTTGCCCTGCTGGGCCGCACGACGACGCTCGCCGAGCACCAGCGCCGGCCCCAGCTTGTCGCCGGGCACGAAACCGCCGCAGCGCTGCGCCACCCGCTCGCGCGCCTCCACCATCTCCGGTGCAGCACTCAGGCCAAGGCCGGACAGCACGTTGTTGTCCAGGCGGTAGCCACCCGGATCAACGGCGTACTGCGCGCAGTAGTCATAGACCCGGCTGAGCATCCAGCGCGCCTCGTGGTTGCCCTGGTCAGCCTGCACGCGCAGGCGCTGCGCGTAGGCGTACAGATCGGTGGCACTTTCGATGTCGGCGCGGATATCCAGCGGCAGGCCCGAAGGCAGCTCGGTGCCACGTTCAAAAGCGGCGAGGCGGCGTGCCAGGGCTTCCGGCATCACCGGCGCCAGCGCCCCCTGCGCATCGCCGGCCTGGGCAGCCTGCGGCACATCGACGCGCGCATCCATGTCCCGGCTGTGGCCATTGGCCCGATAACCGGCCACGCCCAGCACGGCCACGGCCGGCAGGACGAGCAACCAGGTTTTCAGGGTCGGGGCGAAAGCCATCGGCAACGGTCGGTGGTACGGCGCACAGGAAAGCGCCGAGTTTAGCAAGGCCCGTGAGGCCTGTCTGAATCGGTTTCGTTCATCTCAAGGCATACGGAGACGCCGTGATGGTCTAGCATGGCCCCCTTTCCCGCGATTGCCCTCACCGCCATGCCGTTCCTGGAACTGACCCTGCGTTGCACCGAAGCCACCCAGCCCCGCTATGAGAATGCGCTGGAGGACGTCGGCGCGCTGGCGGTGACCCTGCTTGATGCCGAAGCCGACACCAGCAACGAGCAGGCCATCCTGGAACCCGGCGTGGGTGAGACTCCGCTGTGGGACACCCTGGTGCTCAGCGCGCTGTTCCCGGCCGACAGCAACGCCCTGCTGCTGCTGGCCGCGCTGGAAGCGTTCGACCCGGAGCTGGACTGGAGCAACGGCAGCTTCCGCGCCGTGGAAGACCAGGACTGGGAGCGCGCGTGGCTGGACCAGTTCCAGCCGATGGACTTCGGCAGCCGCACCTGGATCGTGCCGTGGAACCATGAGCTGCCGGAGGCCGCGCAGGCTGCCGACGCCGCCATCGTGCGCCTCGACCCGGGCCTGGCCTTCGGCTCGGGCACCCACCCGACCACCGCGCTGTGCCTGCGCTGGCTGGACCAGTTGGCCGTCGATGGCCAGCTGCAGGGCCAGCGCGTGCTCGACTTCGGCTGTGGCTCGGGCATTCTCGCCCTGGCCGCGTTGAAGCTTGGTGCCGCCCAGGCCATCGGCGTGGACAACGACCCGCAGGCGCTGATCGCCACCGCCGACAATGCCGAACGCAACGGCGAACTGGCACGCATGCAGGTGTACCTGCCGCAGGACGAACCGGTCGCCACCTATCCGATCGTGGTCGCCAACATCCTGGCCTCCGCGCTGGATGCACTGGCCGAACTGCTGGCCGCCCGTGTCGCTACCGGTGGTCGCATCGCCCTGTCGGGCATCCTGCATGGCCAGGAAGACGAACTGCTGCAGCGCTATGCGGCGTGGTTCGACGAACTGCAGGCCACCCAGGACGGCGACTGGATGCGTATCACCGGCATGCGCCGCGCCTGATCGTGGTTGAATGACCGCTGGATCCGAGCCCGCGCCCTGAGCATGTCCGAGCCGAACCCACCGCGCCGTCCCCTGGCCACGTTCCTGCGCACCGCGCAGGAGCGCGATGCCACGCCTGAAGCCACCGCACCGCGCGAACCGGTGGCGACCGATGCAGCGCCGGTGATCGATGACATCGACCCGGCAACGGACATCGTGGCGGCAACAGAAACAGAACCGCTGGTTGCCGATGATCCAATCATCGAACCGGCCTTCGCTGCCACACCCGGCATCGTTGCCACCGCCGCCGATGCGCCCAGCTTCCTCGGCGTGCGCCCGCGGGCGCAGCCAACCCCTCGCTGGCATTGGCTGCTGGTGGCCGCATTGGCGCTGCTGCTGTTGCTGCAGAGCGTGCTTGCCGATCGTGCACGGCTGGCGGCCGATGCCGGCACCCGGCCGTGGATCGGCGCGCTGTGCAACGTGTTGCGCTGCACGCTGCCCGCCTGGCGCGAGCCCACTGCATTCACCATGACCAGCCGTGAAATCCGCCCGTTGCCGGCCCAGGCCGGCGTGCTGCAGATCCAGGCCAGCATCCGCAACGACGCGCGCTGGCCGCAGGCATGGCCGGATCTGCGCCTGTCGCTGTCCGATGCCGATGGTCGCGTGATCGGCACCGGCGTGTTCACACCGGCGCAGTACCTCGGTGAAAACCCCGGGGCGGCCCCGCTTGAACCGGGTCAAAGCGCGCGCATCGCCTTCCGCGTGCAGGAGCCTGCCGCATCCACGGTCGCATTCACCTTCGAGTTCCTTTGACCTGGGTCGGACCGTCCGGTCGTGGCAGGTCGGGCACGCTCGCGCTAGACTGACCGCCATCACCTCATCCGGTCCGGCGCCCCGCGTGCATGGACCAACCAGATCGGGAACCCCCTTGAACGCTGTCCTTTCTCGTCCTGACAACAGTCGTGGCGCTGCCCGGCCACCGCTGCGCGAACACGTGGCCCAGTCCGTGCGCCGTTACCTGCGCGACCTCGATGGCTGCGATGCGGACGATGTCTACGAGATCGTGCTGCGCGAGATGGAGATTCCACTGTTCGTGGAAGTGCTCAACCATTGCGAAGGCAACCAGAGCCGCGCGGCCGCGATGCTGGGCATCCACCGCGCCACCCTGCGCAAGAAGCTGAAGGAATACGGCATCAGCGCGTAAGCGCAGCACGCCGGGCATGGCCCGGCGCTACCGATTCCGGGTCCACCTGGTTCCAGTAGATCCACGCCATGCGTGGATGGCTCTCCTGCGGAATCAACCGCCGCCACCCGCCTTCCAGTAGTACCGCACCACGTGGAAGAACACCGGCGCGGCGAAGCACACTGAATCCAGCCGATCGAGCATGCCGCCATGGCCCTCGATCATGTTGCCCCAGTCCTTGATGCCGCGGTCGCGCTTGATCGCCGACATCACCAGGCCACCCCAGAACCCCATCAGGTTGATCAGCAGCGACAGGCCGAACGCCTGCAGCGGCGTGAACGGGGTGATCCACCAGAGTGCGGCACCCAGCGCGCTGGCACAGAGCACGCCGCCGACGAAGCCTTCCACCGTCTTCGACGGCGACAGCTTCGGCGCGATCAGGTGCTTGCCCAGCAGCTTGCCCCAGATGTACTGCAGCACGTCCGACGACTGCACCACGATCACCAGGAAGGCGAACAGCAGCACGTTGCGCGCCGGATCGTAGCCCGGCACGCGCAGGTTCAGCAGCAGCGGCACGTGCGAGATGCAGAACACGCAGATCATCAGGCCCCACTGCACCTTCGACGTGCGCTCCAGGTAGTGGGTGGTATCGCCACCGATGGTGGCCAGGATCGGCAGGAACAGGAACGCATATACCGGGATCAACAGCGTGTACATGCCATACCAGTCGATCCACACCAGGTAGTACTGCCACGGCAGCACGATGTAGAAGGCAGCCAGCAAGGCGTAGTAATCGCCTGATCGTGTCGGCGCCAGGGTGATGAACTCACGCAGTGCGAACAGCGAGATGATCGCGAACAGCACGATCACGCCGGCGCGTCCGAAGAACAGCGCCAGCCCGACCACGATGGCCATCACCCACCATGCGCGGATACGCGAGACCAGGTTGGCGATCACCGCGCTGGGCTTGCCGCGCTGGCGCCAGCGCAGGGTTTCTGACACCAGCGTGGCCAGCACCAGCACCGCACCCACCCCGGCGAACAGCAAGCCAGTCTGCTGGCCTACGCTGCGCGCGGCCAGATCACCAGACAAATCGATCATGAAGCTCATGCGCGGCCTCCGTTGGGGGCCAGGGCCAGCAGCGCCTGGCGGCTGCGCGCCAGGAACGCCACCTTGTCCTCATCGGCCTGCAAGCGCAGCGGCGTACCGAACGTCGCCGTGCACAGCAGCGGCAGCGGCAGGAAACGCCCCTTCGGCATCACCCGCTTGAGGTTGTCGATCCACACCGGCACGAATTCGAGTTCCGGGCGTTGCCGCGCCAGGTGGTAGATACCGCTCTTGAACGGCAGCAGCGGCTCATCACCGATGTTGCGCGTGCCTTCCGGAAACAGGATCAACGAACAGCCCTCATCCACCGCGTCACGCAGCACCTGCAGAGGATCCTGATGGCGGTTGCCCGCCTCGCGTTCCACCAGCACGCCGTTGAACACCGCGTCGATCAGATAGCGGCGCAGACTGTCGCGCTGCCAGTACTCGGCGGCGGCGACCGGCCGCACCTGGCGCCGCAGTGATGGCGGCATCGACGACCAGATCAGCACGAAATCACCATGACTGGCGTGGTTGCCGTAGTAGACGCGGTGCTCGCTGGACGGCGCGCAGCCGACCCACAGCGCGCGTGCGCCGGTCACCACATGGATGGCCGCACTGCAGGCGCGGGCGATCAGTTCAGCAAACATCGGCACCTCCAGTCAGGTCTGCGGCCACAGCACGGCCAGCAGCAGGGCAGCGAACTGCAGCAGCGTGGCGGCGTACTGGCGTATCAGCAGGCGACGCATGCCGGTCCAGCGCGTATCCCAGCCACGCGTCGGCGCCTGTGCGTCCAGCCTGCGCAGGCCGGCCGTGTGCAGTGCCTGGTCCACCCGTTGTGCCGCGTCTTCGCCCTGCAGGCCCTCCTGCTGCAGCAGGCGCAACAGGCTGGCATCCAACTGCACCCGCACCGCGTAATACGCCTGCACAACGCCTGCAACCAGGCTCAACAGCAACAGACCCGCGGCGAACATCGCCAGGCCCGGCTCGATGCCCAGCAGCAACAGGGCTACCAGCAGCAGTCCCAGCGACAACGTGGCAGGCAAACGTCCCTGTCGCAGCAGCAGATGCATCATCGGCAGATCAGGCATAGCTCTCATGCAACGGTCTCCTGCGCGGCAGCAGCCGCGATTGCCTGTAGATGAACGCCATGCAGCACGATGCCCGGCCGCGCGGTGCGTACGATCGCCACCGCCTCGGTTACATCGCGCACACGGCCGCTGCGCAGCAACCAGGTCGCCACGCTGGCCGCGCTGCGCGAATAGCCCAGCGCACAGCAGACCAGCACGGGGCCCTGGTCGCGCAGGCGCTCGATGGCGTCCGCCGCGGCACGCAGCTGCGCCGCCGATGGCACCACCAGGTCCAGCATCGGCACGCTGGCATACGCTGCCCCTGGCGCACGACAGGAAAGCTCGGCACAGGTGTCGACCACGCCCACCAAGGGCACGGGCAGCGCAGCACTGGGCAGACGACCCAGCCAGACCGCATCGATGACCTGCACGGGCTGCGGCGCGCGCCGCGTCCACAACCGCGAGTTGATCCACGCCGCACCCAGGTACGGTGCCAGCAGCCAGCGCGCGGCCATCGTCAACCGGCCATCGGCGCGCTTCTGGAACACCGCCGTGCCCAGCCCCGCATAGGCCAGCGACACCAGCAGCAACGACACCATTGGCCACAACAGCCACAGCGCGGTGCCACGCAGCATCACCACCGGCACCAGCAACAGAGCGGCACCTAGCGCATACAACGCAGCCAGTCGCCAACGTTTCGGGTCGCGCACAGCCTGCCATGCACGCAGCGGCGGCGTGCCCTGCTCCGGCCACAGCCACACGCACAGCCAGCCGGCAAGCAGCCCGGTGGGAATGTCGATGAAGTGATGCTGGAACGTGGTCAGCACCGAAATGCCGATCAGCAGCGCCCACACATGCAGCAGCAGCCGCCAGGCTCCGTGCAGGTACTGCGCGAACTTCACCCACAGCACGATCAACAGCACGATATGCAGCGACGGCGCCTGGTTGAACGGTTTGTCGAAGCCCAGCAGCACGTCGAACAACCAGCCGAACACCCCGCCGATTTCCGGCCGCTCGAAGCTGAAGCGCAATGGCCATAGCAGGAAGCACGTCACTGCGATCACCTGCGCACTGAGCAGGCGCAGCGCGTGCCGGTCCAGCTCCAGCCGACGCCGGCACAGGAAGAACGAGATCGCATAGAACAGGTCGATCGACCAGTACGGCACGATCGTCCACGGTACGAACGGAATCTGCGTCTCCCAAGCGAACGCCATCACCGGCAATTCGGCATGGCGGCCGGCCATCCAGTTGGCAAAGCCGTAACTGGCGAAGAAAAACGGCCCCAGCAGGGCCAGCCACAGCAGGGCGCGCCGCCACGGGCGCGCCTCGCTCGGTGATGCGGTTGCCACCAGCGTCGCCATCACGCGATCCGGCGTGCCAGCGATACGGTGAAGATGCCGAAGTCATCGATGCGCTGGGCGACCTTCTGGAAGCCGGCCAGGCGCACCAGTTCGTCCATCTCGTGCTGGGTACGACGGCGCATCACCCACGCCGCGCCATCACGGTGGCTGGTCAACGCACGCGCGATGAACTCCAGCTGCGGATGCCACGGCTGCCCGGTATAGGCCAGGTAACCGCCCACCGGCACGGTCGCGGCGATGCCCTGCAGCGAACGCAGTACGGCATCGTTGTCCGGGAACAGTTCGTACAGGCCGGACACCACCGCCAGCGTCGGCGCCGGGTCCACCGCCGCCAGCTGCGCCGGATCGAACGCATCGCCCTGTTCGAAGCGGGCGATGTCGGTCGCGCCGAGGCGCTCGATCAAGGCCTTGCCCTGGGTCACGTTCAGATCGCTGAAGTCGCGCAGCACTATTCGGTCGGCACGCTGTTCGCCCTGGCCGAGCGCCTCCAGCACGTAACGGCCATGGCCGGCAGCCACGTCCAGCACGCGCACCGGCGCGCCCTGCCCGCGCAGTCGCTGGGCGGCATCGCGCAGCAGTTCCTGCAGGTGCTTGCCGCGCACACGGATGCCACGCCAACCGATCGCATCCAGATAGTTGCGGTCGACCATCCGGCCCAACGGGCCCTTGCCCCGCGCTTCATCACGGTAGATGTAGTCCAGCGTGCTGCCCGAGTCGAAACCGGTCTGCAGGCCCAGCGCGATGCCTTCGGACAGCGTGCCACCGAAGCGCAGGCCAGCGCGCACCACGCGCCAGCGCAGGTCGGCCAGGCTGTTGCGCTCCGGCGGCCACGACAGGATCTCCGATTCTTCGAAGGTCGGGCCGTGCCGATGCGCATCGCGCCGCGACAGCTCCTGCAGCGGTTCGGCAAAGCGTGCCTGGATGAAGCTGCGGATGCGAGCCAGCGCCGGTGCACGGTCGCGCTCGCCCAGGGTGTCGTGGAAGAAGCCCGGCAGGTGCACGCGCTCCTTGATCGGGCTGGACAGGCGTTCGTAGAAACGGTCCTGCGGGCCGCGATGCACCACGAAGTCCGAACCGGACACCAGCAACTGCACCGGCACGCTGATCGCCTGCGCGTCGGCCACGATGCGGTCGGCCGCTTCGTACAGGCCCAGCAGCACGCGCACCGAGATCGGCCGGGTGATCAGCGGATCGGTGCGGTAGCTTTCCACCCGTGCCGGGTCGTGGGTCAGCCACTGCGGCTTGACGTAGCTGTTGACGAAGAAGTTGCCGCGCAGCTTCTGCATCAGCGCCAGCCCAGCGCGTGCGAATGGCACGTACAACTTCACCTTGAAGGCCGGTGAGGCCATCACCAGCGCGCGCAACCGCGGTGCGTAATCGTGCACCCAGGTGGCGGCAACCACCGCGCCCACGCTCTGCGCGATGACCACGATGTCCTCAATCGCGATGCCGTGCTCGGCACCGATGTGGGCGATGAAACTGTCCAGGTCGCGTACCAGCGCCGGGAACCCCGGTGCGTCGCCGCGCGTGCCGGGTGAGCGGCCGTTGCCGCGCGCATCCCATGCAAAGAAAGCCGTCTCGGGCAGGTCCAGTTCGTCGACCAGATGGGTGACCCGGCCAGAGTGTTCATGGCCGCGATGCAGCAGCACGATGGCCTTGGCCGACGTGGTTGCCGTAGTGCTCGGCCAGTACCGGTAGAACAGCGGTACCTGGTCGAAGCTGTGGAATTCCCGTTCCTGCGCCTGACGCATGCAATCTCCGTATTGGAATGGCGTGAAGTCTTGTTGTGTTTACCGCTGCGGTGTCGCCGCGGCTTCCTTCAATCCCTGGCGTACGCGGCGGGCCATCGTCAGCACGCACAGCAGTGCAGCCAGTGCCGCGACTGCGCTGACCACGGTTGCACCTGCCCAGCCAAACGCCAGCAGCAGGCCCAGCACGCCGATCACGAACGCGCGGTCGCTCTTGCCCATCGGGCCGTCATAGCGACGGCTGGCGCCGACCATCAAGCCCAGCACGCCGGCGTACTCGCTCAGCGCGGCGGCCCAGGCCAGCAGCCACAGTGCCTCCGGGCGCACGCCCGACACGCTGAGCAGGCTCAGGTACAGCGCCGCGTCGGCGATCACATCGCACAACTCGTTCAGATAGGCGCCCAGCCGCGATTGCTGGCCGAACTCGCGGGCCAGCATGCCGTCGACCGCGTTGAGGGCCATGCGCAGCAGCATCCACAGCGGCAGCGCCAGATACAGCAGCGGCTGGGCGGGGGCGCAGTACCAGACTGCGGCAGCCACCAGCAGCGAGGCCACGGCCGCAGCCACGGTCACCGAGTTGGCGGTGACGCCCATGCGATACAGGCCATGTACGGCCGGACGCAGCAGGTCCTGGAAACGTCCTTTCAATGCATAGATCGACACGATCTGAACCCGCTAATCCTTGGCAGTGCGGGCACAGCCTACCCTATCGACAACCGGTTCCGACAAGGTCTGCCGTGTCCAACCTGGCGGGGCGGGCGTGGCGTCAATCCCTTCCGGGCGT
>NZ_QAIJ01000325.1:0-4004 GCF_003060985.1 Stenotrophomonas sp. HMWF023 | reverse complement strand
AGTTCTTCGCTCGTCCAACCTGGCTAGTTGCACCCACCTTCAATCCGGCGTCGCATACATTCCGATGGGCCTACACCCTGCCACGGAGCACTGCCGCGGATATCACCCTGCTGCGTCTTGGCGGCAGCCGGGCGATTGGATTTCATGCATTCGCTCCCAAGCAGGACTTGCAGCTCACGCTGCAGCACCTGAGCGAGCTGGCAGATGGCGTCGAATTTGCAATCGGTCATCGCTATCTGGATGCGACTTCCCGAACCCCAGTGGCACAGGTGCCGATCATGCAATGGATTGCTGGTGATCCCTTGCTCGCCATGCAACAACGGGCAGCACAGGAAGGACAGCGCATCCAAAGGGCGTCCGACAATGGAAACCTGGGCGGCCGTCAGGCCATAGCGGCTTCACTCTTGCTCCTGGCCATCATCGCCCTGACGGCCATTGCCCGCCAAGGACAAGGACAAGGGGCCACAAGAGGCAAAGCTGGCGCTGCGAAGACAGATCAAGCTCGCGCAGTCAGGCACAAATAGCCCATCGACGTATCACCACTGAGCTGGCAGGACTCCACCCTGTGGCAGATAGCCCCTAAGCAGCTGTTGCCCGGTCATCAAAATACTGGCTCGCGCTCGGCAACCTAACAATCAATCTTCATCACGACTGCCATCCCTCCCCATTGCTCCAAGAGCTCTATCGAGTCAGCAGCCTTGGCGACAATTGCACTTCGATTTCGACTATTTTCGAATCGACCAATGCGCCCGGAGCTTTCCTGGCGATCAAGTGAGAAGCCGTTTGCACTTTCACCTTAATTGCTGGGCACTGATCACGAGGCCCTCTGAAATTCAGATCAACACATCACACTTTCAACTCAGTCAGGCGTAGGGCTAGACGCTGCAAACCCTGCAAGGCCCAAAGTCACAGTTTGACCCCCACAGGGAGAGAGCGCAGAAAATTCGGGCAATCCGATACGTGAGGCTTCACCGATGAAGATCCGAAATGGAGTTTCGATTCTTTGTGCGCTAGTAGCAGCATCGCTTTCAACAGCAGTAGCGGCCAACCAGGCTCCCTATCAGGATCGCCCCATGGCATCAGCAGATGGGAAGAGGTGGATAGAGCGGACCGCACAGCTTTCTGATTTCAATGGCGGCCTAGTGGCTATCAGAATCAGGTTCTTCCAGGACGGAAAGGGCGGGCTTGTGTATCGCTTCGATGACCAGATCGAAGCTACAAAGCTTTATCATCAGGCGGCTTGTGAGGTTACACACGCAAAGGCTCGACGCGGCGAAACCGTCGTGTCTGGAGAGGCTGTCGCTGGCTGGTCTTGCGAGAGCGAAGCCACTACGCCTGCAAGCGTAGATCCATCAGCTGAATTGCCCGGACCAATGGCCGGATACTACGTCTACGCGTTGGCCCCAAGTGGCAGCGCCCCCTTGGGTGTCAATTTCAACTCAGTAGGGACTGCCCGCTATCAGAGTTCGATTGCCGGGCAGTCGAACGCCACTCTCTCTATCGACAATGGTCGTTGCATGACATCAGCCACTGACCATTACGCCGGACCATTTACAGGCACCTACACACTTCAAGTGGTTTGTATCGGTGAAAGACGGGGCCTGATCGATACGGCCATGTCGGCATGCATCCCACAGTTGTGTTCGACTAACAACGGCGCCATCGACGTTCTTTAGTTCCTGGCTCCAAGCTCCCTGCCGTGACTTCGGCAGGCGGCGCCAGGAGACTCCGTTGCGTTGTAGACGGAGTCTCCTGGTTCCAGCAATCTTGCCCTCTCCATCGGTAGGGACGAGCCGATCGAAGATAAACAGCCCATTTGGCGAAGCTCTCTTCATCCTCTCGGCTGTACCCATGAGGATGCTCTGCCCTGTCGCGCTGGCCAGGAGATGGTTCGAGCCTTGTGAGGCGGGGGAAACAATTGCCGGTCAGTTTGATCTGTAGCTAATAGATACAGCACCTGGACAAAAAAAAATCGCCGTCTATCACGAGCAATATGATGACTTACATTCGGCTCGATTGTAGCGTTGGGGTGACCAGCCCTTGTACTGCCTTCTAGTCGTACGAATCCGCTCGCTTTTGTCTGCAAGGAAGTGCAACTGGCTAGGCAGGTGACCGGACACTGAGGTGCGACCGCTAGATTCAGCCGGCCTTTCGCTTCCGAGTACTCTTTGCCGCAATCCGGGACTCACCCAGTCGGAGGCTATCCAAGTAGTCAGCCCGGGCTTGCATCATCTTCCTGCCCCCAAGCAGGTGGGTGGCGCGATGGTATTCGCTCCCCAGCGGTTCTTTGACTGCATGTGCAGGCTGGTGTTCGATGTAGTCCGGCCGGAATCGAGGCGCGTGATCAGCTTGGAAGTGCGGCAATGATACCCAACCTACTGTTCGATGCCCACCTCGCTTCAACTAACATAACAACTCTAGAGATAACACCCTATTAGTCAAACCGACTTACCACATGGAACTTAGGCGACAGATCAAGAATCTCCTTAATCAACCCTTCGTCGTCCCGCCGAATCATCACCGGGAGAGAGTCATAGTCTTCAAACTCAGCGCCCGGGACTAAACACCCTCTCACTATGACAATTTTTCGCGTATCCGCTTTGAATAATGGAAGCTGCCTTCTCGGCGAAGCCCAAGCAGCCTCGACATCAGGAAATGGCATATTTGCAATCTTTATCCAGGCTCCATTTTTCATAGAACTTCGAAGCGAAGCCACATCAAGCGCACTAGAAAGATCTTGGAGTTCGCTTGCATGAATCAGCCCACCCTTTGAAACCACTGGAAGTATAGCGACGTCTGGATCATTGTAGGCTCGAACATATCCAAAAATTACGTCATTAGTGGAAAGAGGTACAGCAAATACATCACCAACCTCTACGCAAATTTTTTTCGATCTTTTTTTGCTGATCATCCCGCCCAACTCATTTTTTAATAGCCACTGCTTTTGTAGGCATCACAAGCGAAGCAACCGGGGAGGCCATCCCAGCCATTCACAGTAACCAAAGGATCCTGAAGGCTGATACCTGAACCACTCGGCAGACGCGCTTAAAGGAGCCACTCTACGGCCGCTGCCGTGCTGACGGTATACAACAGTTTTTAATCTGATGACACTCAGCGCGATAAATTCGCAGTGCCCAGTGCGCGGCTTGCGCTGACGTGAACCCATAGCTTCATGGCGGGAGCTCCACCTCATTGGCAAGCCCCCCTTATCCCTTCTATCCAGCTCGCGAGGAGAGACCGGCAGATGCTCGGCCTCCTCACTGTGCCCAGGCTTCGTCATTGTCGCTAACGGTCCGCTCGGGGATCACCGCGATATGGTGGGCCTTGATTGGTCACTAGGGATTGACACATGAAGACCATGTGCACGATTGCAACGTGGCTGCTGACGACTTGTCACTATCGGCATCGCCTGCACTCCAGGCAGCCGGCCTGATGCTTTGCGGACTTCTTCCAACCAGATGAGGGGAGAGGGTGCACGCAGTGCATGGCCCTCTCACCCAGGCCACTCCTAGAAGGGAAGCTCTTCCTCCAGGAAGTCAGGCCCTTCCAGCTTCGTAGCCATCCGCTCGAAGTACCCAGCTTCGCGGATCAGCCGATCAACCGCGCGCCGCCGCCGGGCACGGGCCTGCCAGTCACCACCAACCGTGGCCTCAAGCGCGCTGGCATGTCCCCACAGCTCTGCGGCTCTAGCTCTTGCCCAGACCGCCTTCTGCTCGGCTACCGTTTTTTTTCATAGATCCTCTCGCGATTGATGTTGCATGCACTTTGCCGAGCGCCTGGAGAACCACGCGCCTCGCAACGGGAGCGTGGGCGTCTCGTCTGGTGAGGCGCCTTGCTATGCGCCCTCCTCTTCAACCCTGGCTGTTATCTGCAGCCCCAGCCTTCTCGGGAATGACACCGATCTGCTTCTCCTTGATCTGACCAGAGAGCATTGCGCTGGCAACCATGTAGACGACGGCAGTGGCAGCACCCAGCCATGCATCGATTGAGAGGTTCCACATCAC
>NZ_QAIJ01000071.1:0-2042 GCF_003060985.1 Stenotrophomonas sp. HMWF023 | reverse complement strand
AGCCATTCGGCCAGATAGAAATGGGGCGTTCCAGGCGGAAGTGCGACGACAACCGTCACGATGCCCGAGTAGGGGCTGCACCCCGCGAAATTGCAGGCTCTCACCCGGTAGGCATAGCTGCCCACTCCGCGTGCAGGCGTGGCATAGGAACCCGCATTGCCATCGAACAGGGTCACCCAACCGCCGCCATTGGTGCTTTCCTGCAGCGTGTAACGGCTGGGATTGGCCCGCCGCATTGTGGACCTGGGTCCAGGCACCACCATTAGCACTCTCGTCCAGTTCAAAGCGCTCTGCGCCGGCAGAGGGCGACCAGCTGATGCTGTAGCTGCCATTGAAGGCGGTCGCCGGTACGCTCAGCGCAGGCGTATGCCCGCGTCGTTGCTGGCATCGATCTTTAGCATGGCGTGCTCCTCGGAACTCAAATGGCACTGCCTTGCTAAGCGGGCACCCTACGCGATTGCGGGATGTTGCACTTGGAAGTTGAGTCTAGGCAGCACCGATAGACTTCTATCTGATGTCTGATAGGACACGCAAAATGCGACCGCGCGCGATCGTCCTTCCTTCCCAAAGAGACACATCTGCCCCCGGTTTTGCCACTACAAGGGCCTCTTCCGGAAACAAAAAGGCAACTGGAATTTCGTAGTTCTCCCCGAGAATGGCCCGCCCTCCTTCCAATAGCAAGCGGCAATCAAATGCACGACCAGCCACGTATAGTGGACATGAATATACTCTTCCCACTACATCGCCCAACCTCCCTCCCTCAGCACTCAGCAAGAATCGGACAGAAATAATTATGTCAGGCTGCACCATCAAAGTCCTTTAGCAGGAACGGGAGAACTATTTAAAACCCTCGGAGAAAGGCCCTGAAGCCTCCCGTTAGGAACTACCCATGCTGGAATACCTCGATCCACACTGGCTGGAGACAACCCATTGAGAACATTCTTTGGCGCATCAACTCGTATTATTGTATACGGCGCATCACCAAATGACTTTACAGCCTGCCGCCCGTATGCGGTCGCATCCATCGCAGATGTTGTGAAGTACTTTCCTTCTGCGGAGCCGAGATTACGAAGCGCCCTAGTTGCAATAATATCACCCAACTCATCCGGCCCAACCGCCCTAAACAATGTTACCGTCTCTTTAGCTCCATTCCTACCGAAACTCAAACCTCCACCGCCGGCAATTCCTATCAAAGAAGTTACAAACTCCTCATGCGTCCTGCGCGCATAACGGAGCAACTCCTTGTCTCCACCGACACTTTCAATGAGCCGCTCCTGACTCGCTGGGGTTCGATGCCTCTTCAGCATGGAACCCGCATAGCTTCCACCGACCGTTCCCCACCTCGATCCGGCAAACCCTTTTTCGCTCCCTTTAATTCTACTCCCTACAACTGCCTGACCCTCCCTGCCGTCCGGATCAATATAACCGTATGGATTACCAAACACATAGCAGTACCTACAGAACCCCGATCCATCATCTGCGGCTACCGGCGCGGGATCGCTAGACAAAAACGTGGCAATTTCAGCATCATAATACCGCTGCTGCATGTAGCTCAGACCTGTGCCCGAGTCCGTCACATGCCCCGTATATCCCGGACCATCCTTCAACGGCCGATTGACCACGGCCCCATACGGCTCATACACCGTACGCTCGATTACATTTCCGGTGGCATCGGTTATCGCCACCGGTGAGCCCAGTGCATCGGTGTGGATGTATTCCACAACTTCCTGGGCCGCAGCCGGTGCAGTACCGGCTACCGTCGCCATGACAAGAAGCGCTGCGCGAATCAATAGAGAAGTGATTCCATTCATGGCTTAGTCCCAGCTCAGTACACCTTGGGTGACGGGATGATCGGCTGACCATGGCGAGCAGCCGCCTGCATTGCAGGCACGCACGCGATAGTCACCGGCGCAGTAGGCACCACCATTGGCGCTCACATAAGCCTTGGGCCCGGTGTACAGTCGCTTGCCGCCGCCGCCGCTCTCAAGCTGGAACTCGGTGGCATCGGCCACTTGGTTCCAACCCACCGAGCACTGCACCTG
>NZ_QAIJ01000324.1:3388-14395 GCF_003060985.1 Stenotrophomonas sp. HMWF023 | reverse complement strand
GCAGCCGGGCAGCATCCACAACCCGTGTTCTTCGGTCATGACCTTGCAGACAGGCCCCTGCGCCGACGCACAGGTGCTGGCCAGCACGCCCAGCAGGGCCAGCCAGCGCACATGGCGGAGGCTGGCCAGAGCAGGGCGTGCCGGCCGTGCCATCACTTGCTGTCAGCCTTGCGCTCGAAGGTGGCCGGTGCCGGCAGTTCTACCGGTACGCCCTTGTCGTCGCAGGTGCCGGCCTTGCACAGGCGGTCGCGCAGGGCCGGGGTGGCCTGCACGATCATGTGGTAGATCGCGTTCTGTTCCAGGGTGCCGCGGATCGCCTTGCTGCCCGGGCCGCGTGCCCAGATGCCGACGTCTTCGCCACCATGCGATTCGGACTTCATCGGGACCAGCGCTTCCTGCATGTAATCCGGATGCTCGGTATCGACATCGTGCAGGTTCGGGCGGCCGTTGGCCGGCTCGAAGCTGCTGGGGTTGTGCGGGTAGCGCTTCGGGCCCGCCGGCTGCTGGTTGCTGGTGCCGGTATGGCCGGGGCCGTTGGCATAGCTCAGGGTGGTGTAGGGCTGACCGTTGCCATCCAGTGCCAGGTCGAGCTTGCCCGCGCCGTCTTCGCCGCCCTTGTCCTTCACCTTGCCCAGGATCGGGTTGCCACGGGCCGGGTAGCCGACGAAGTTCAGGGTGTGCGAATGGTCGGCGGTGACGATGATCAGGGTGTCGTCGGCCGAGGTCAGCTCGTTGGCCACGCGCACGGCATCGGACAGGGCCACGGTTTCGGTCAGTGCACGGTAGGCGTTGCCGCTGTGGTTGGCGTGGTCGATGCGCGCGCCTTCGATCATCAGCACGTAGCCTTCCTGATGGCGCGACAGGTTCTTGATCGCTGCAGCGGTCAGCTCGGCCAGGCTTGGCTCACCGGCCGGGTCCTGCGGACGTTCGTACTCGTAGCGCATGTGGTCCGGCTCGAACAGGCCAAGAATCGCCGGTGCGTTGGCGGCAGCCTGCAGCTGCTTGCTGTTCCACACGTAGGCGCCCTGCGGGTGCGTCTGCTGCCATTCCTGTACCAGGCTGCGGCCGTCCAGGCGTTGGCCGACCTTGTCGTCGTACTCGGGGTCGCGCTCTTCCACGGTGGTGAATTCACCGCGACCGCCGCCCAGGGCGACCAGTGGGCCGCGGCCGTAGCGCGAGGTCGACAGCAGCTGCTGGGCGATGTCCTTGCAGCCGGCGGCCTTGGCCGCTTCGGTCAGGTCAGTGTCGTTTTCCCAGTTGCGCTCGGGCGAGTGCGCGTAGGTCGCCGCCGGCGTGGCATGGGTCAGGCGTGCGGTGGAGACCACGCCGGTGGCCAGACCGGCGCTGTCGGCCAGCTGCAGCCAGGTCAGCAGGCCCTTGGACAGGCTGTCGGCGCAGTCGGTGCGGCTGCCGGCACTGACGCCGATCGCACCCATGTGGGTCTTCACGCCGGTGGTGATGGCGGTCATGGTGCCGGCCGAATCCGGCGTCTGCGAATCGGTGTTGTAGGTCTTGCTGAACGCGGTGGCCGGGAACCGCTCCCACGACAACAGGTTCTCTTCGCCCGAGCCGCCCTTCTGCTGGCCTTCGTAGATGCGCGAGGCGGCCACGGTGGTCAGGCTCATGCCGTCACCCAGGAACAGGATGACGTTCTTGGCCTTGCCGGCCATCGCACCGTTGGCGGCCGCCTGGGCGGCACCGCTGCGGTACCACCACTGCGGGGTTTCACCGGCAGGGTGGGCGACGGGGGCGACGCTGACCTTCAGGCCGGCTGGGGCGGACGCGGGAGCGGTGCTGGCGCAGGCGCCGAGCAGCAGGGTCGTGGCGCAGGCGGCCAACAGGGAGACGGAACGACGCATGGACGCTGGGATCTCACAAAGTGTAACGGGACGTTCATTATGCCCGGCCCCGCAAGGCACGCCGATGACACACTGATTTGCCGCGTGGGCGGTCGTTCTGCGGCCCGCCTTGGGCTATCGTGCCAGTATCCCTTCCTACCCCCTTGGATTGCCTATGAAGCTGGTCTCTGCCTGGCTGCGGATTCCATTCTGGCAGCGCGTGGTCGGTGGCTTCGTGCTCGGTGCGCTGGCCGGCTGGGCGCTTGGCCCGGCGGCTGAAACCTGGTTCGGCCCGCTCGGCGAGCTGTACGTCACCCTGATCAAGATGATCGCGGTGCCGCTGGTGTTCTTCGCGGTCATCAACGCGATCTCTTCGCTGCACGGCCAGAAATCGGTCGCTGCGCTCAGCGGGCGCACGTTCCTGTGGTTCGTCATCACTGCCGCACTGGCCGTATGCGTGGGCCTGGGCGTGGGTACGGTGCTGCAGCCCGGCGCCGGTGGCCTGCAGCTGTCGATGGCCAGCAACTATGTTCCGCGCGAAGTACCCAGCGTGGTGCAGGTGCTGCTGGATGTGGTGCCGTCCAACGTGTTCTACGCGCTGTCGGGTATCGGCACCAAGGTCAACGCCGCCGGTGAGACCGTGCTGGCGGCGGGCCGTGGTTCGATCCTGCCGGTGATCTTCTTCGCAGGCCTTGTCGGCTTTGCCATCGTCAAGCTCGGCGAGAAGGTGACCGAAGCGCGCAAGCTGGTCGGGCAGATGAGCGACATCATGATCCAGGTGACCCGCTTCGTGCTGGAAGTCACCCCGATCGGCACCTTCGGCCTGATCGCCGGCCTGGTCGGCAGCTATGGCTTCGAGAAGCTGTTGCCGCTGGGCCACTTCGTGCTGGCGCTGTACGTGGCCTGCGCGCTGCACATCGTGGTGGTGTACAGCGCGCTGCTGCTGGCGCACGGGTTGAATCCGCTGAAGTTCTTCCGCGGTGCGGCGCCGGGCATGCAGGTCGCCTTCGTCAGCTCGTCCAGCTTCGCGGCGATGCCGGTCGCGCTGCGTTCGATCACCCACAACCTGGGCGTGAACAAGGACTACGGTTCGTTCGCGGTGCCGCTGGGCGCGAGCATCAAGATGGACGGCTGCGGCGCGATCTATCCGGCGCTGTGCGCGGTGTTCATCGCCCAGTACAGCGGTGTGCCACTGACGCCCGAGCAGTACGTGGTGGTGCTGATCGCTTCGGTGCTGGGCAGCTTCGGTACCGCCGGCGTGCCGGGTACAGCGGTGATCATGGCCACGGTGGTGCTGAGCGCGGCCAACCTGCCGCTGGAAACCATCGGCTATCTGTACGCGATCGACCGCATCCTGGACATGATGCGCACGATGACGAATGTGACCGGTCAGATGCTGGTGCCGGTGCTGGTGGCCAAGGAAACTGGCCTGCTCGACCAGACGGTGTACGACAACCCGTCCACCAACGTCGGCATCGATGATCCCGACCCGAGCCCGCCGCGCGCCTGAAGCGGCACTGCAACGGGCTGTATCAGTACCTGTAACACTGCTGATACAGCCCCGATGGCGCCTTGCGCAGTGGTGTTTCCTGCGCGTTAAGGCGAACGGAATCCGAACGAAGTTGTAACACTGCGGCGTCATGCCGTCGCGGTGTTACCCGTCAAACCCCCGCTGCGACGGCCTCCCGGTGTTGGCACGAAAGCTGCTCACTCCCCTCGCATATGCAACGGGAGAGCGGCATGGACGGCAGCACCACCCTTATCACTGTTTCTGGCCGGCAGCTTGCGCTGCTGCTGGTGCTGGCCGTTCCGCTGGCGGCCGCTGCTTCGGGTGCCCGGCAAGGGGTGAAGGCGCAGCCTGGCGAAATCGTCCTGTTGCGCGACGTGGCCACGCGCCCGGCCTACCGCATGGCGCCGCCTGGCGTGGCGTTGATCGCCGATCCGAAACCGCAACAGGAGATCGCCGCCGCACTTGGCAGCAGCGGCGCCGCCAGCGGCATGGATGAACTCAGCGAGGACGACTACGCCGGTCTCGGCGCCGGTCAGTCCGGCAGCGTGCACGCGCACGGTGTCACCACCGTCGAGCGGGTGACCCAGCAGGCATTGGGCGGAACCCTCGGCCGCTCGGGCGAGGGGATGATCAGTGGCAGCAGCCTCAGCGGTGCGATGAGCGGCCCGCTGGGTGCGGTCGGCAATACCACACGCGGCATCGGCGATACCGTGCGCGGCGCACTGTCGCAGTTCCCGCTGGCCGCTCCGGCGCAGGCGGGTGGCAAGTGAAGCGCGCAGTGCTGCTGGCGGCCTTGTTGGTAGTGCCGGCCGCAGCGTTGGCCGACGATTACAGCGGCATGCTGGCCTACCTCGACGTGACCCGCATCGACGGCCGCGCGCTGGCCGGTGCCAGTGGTGCCATCGCCATCAACCAGGCGGCGGGCGATCTCAACATCCAGGCCAACCTGCATGGCATGGCCAGCGGCGACCGCGCCGACGTGGCCATCGCCGCACGGCAGCAGCACAGCAACGATGTCGTGCTGCCGGCACCACTGGAAGCCAGCGCGCACATCGCCGGACAGGCGCTGGCAGGGGCCAGCGGCATTGCATCGATCAACCAGGCCAGCGGCATCGCCAACACGACGCTCAATGTCGTCAGCGCGACGCTGGCCCGGCAAGGAATACGCGAGTCAGATGACACGGCGTTGGCCGCCTCGGACATCGCGTCAGCAGGGGGGCAGGGCGATACCGGTGACGGTGTTGCGGCGGGTATCCGCAGTGTCGGCGTTTCGTCGACGGCACTGCGGGGCTTCGACGGTGTCCTGCAACTCAATCAGATCGCGGGAGCGCGAAACGATACGGCCAATGTTCTGGGCCTGGTCGTGCAGGGCAACCCGTGAGTACCACCCACCCGAACCAATCACCTGATGAGAGAGAGGGCACCATGAAAGCGACTGTCAAAAAGACCGTACTCGCCATGGCAATTGCCACTGCCTCGACCGCTGCTGCGGCCAATGGCTGGGACAACCAGAACGCCAATGCGAACATCAACCACAACCACGTCGTGACCGAAACGCGCAACGACACGCACAACCACACCGACAACGAAGTCCGCAACTGGACCCGCAGCAACACCACCGTACGCAACAACACCGACACCTCGAACGTGACCCGCAACCGCACGGTGAACGTCAACGAGCAGGTGCAGAAGAACAGCAACATCCAGGCCGACGAGCGCAAGGAAAAGAACAACCACGGCGTCGACGTGAACCTCGAGAAGGACCTGCGGCTGAGTTCGGACATCAACTTCTCCGGCGATCCGACCATCAGCGGTGACATCGATCTGGATTCGGCAGCCATCGCCGTGATCGACAACCGCCAGTCGATCAGCAACAACCTCACCGGCAACAGCCTGGTCACCAACAGTGCTTCGATCGCCGATGATGTCGGCGCCGGTGCCTCGGGCAACCTCGGCTTCAACGTGGTGGCTGGCGACAACAACGCGCAGGACAATGCTGCTTCGCTGTCGGCGGCGGATGCCTCCTTCAGCTTCGGCATGGCCGACGCCGAGGTGTTCGTCAACCAGGCCGGCTTCGGCAACACCACCATGAACTCCGGCGTCACCAACGCCGCTGGCCTCGGTGGCAATGCCTTCGGCGGTGCATCGGGCAACATCGGTGTGAACATCGCTTCGGGCAACAACAACGAGCAGAAGAACGCACTTGCTGCATCGGTAGCCACCAGTGCGATGGCGCAGTCGAGCATCAGCTCCAACCAGGTGTCCACCGGCAACACCGTGTCCAACGCCGGCTTCGTGCAGTCCTACACCGATACGGTGCAGGTCGGCCTGAGCGGTCGCGTCGCTGGCGGTACCCTGGCCGTGGGTGCCGGTACCTATCGCGGCACCGGCAATGCCTACCAGATGGCCAACTACTACCTCGATACGTGGAGTGGCGATCTGCCGCATCCGGGTGGCAACGCGACCGGGCACATCGATCTGGACAACGAGATCCAGAACGCAACGATGAACCCGAACCGGCCGGGAGTGGGTGGCCTGGGCTTCGATACGCGTGAAAGCGGCACCAGCCAGTTCGTCGAGCTGGGCGTGGCCGACCTGTATGCCAGCCTCAGTGGCACGGTCAGCACCACCCGCTGGGTGAACGTCAATGCGACCAACACCTCGGCACTGTCCGGCAGCGCGTTCTCCGGCGCGTCCGGCAACATCGGCGTGAACGTGGCATCGGGTACCGGCAACCTGCAGGCCAACAGCCTGGCATTGGCCGTGGCGCAGCCGAGCACTGGCGGTGGGACCGGCGGCGGCGAGTGATCCACGGTGTGACCGCTTTCGCAGCGAACCTGCGTTGAGCGCAACAAGCCCGGTCATCCGCCAATGGCCGGGTTCCCCCGGGAGCCCCTGTCCCTCCTCCCCCTTGGGGCAGGGGCTCCTTCCTTCTCGTGGAGAACAGCATGGCCGGTCATCGCTGGTGGTTGCGTTTGCTGCCCTGCCTGCTGCTGTTGACCAGCGCATCTGGCTGGGCAGGCGAGGTGGTGTTCAGCGGGGTGCTGCCCAATGGCGCGCTGCTGCAGCAGAAGGTGGAAAGCATGCAGGAGCGGCGTTATCGCAACCTGGTGCGGCAGCACACCGACTACAGCTGCGGGGCGGCCGCTCTGGCCACCATCCTGCGTTATGCCTACCACCTGGACACCACCGAGGCGACGGTGATCGAGGGAATGATGGGGGTATCCGATCCACAGCTGGTCAAGGAACGCGGTTTCTCGCTGTTGGACATCAAACGCTATGTCGAATCGCTGGGCATGCGTGGACGCGGCTATCGCATCGATGAATCGCGACTGCGCACGTTGCGGGTTCCTGGACTGGTGCTGATGGATGTACGCGGCTTCCGGCATTTCGTGGTGCTCAAGCAGGTGCGCGACGGCGTGGTGGAAGTGGCCGACCCGATCCTGGGCAACCGCAGCCTGTCGCTGGCCGAGTTCAGCGCCGCCTGGCCGTCACGCGCCGTTTTCGTCGTGATCGGCAGCGACTTCGATCGCAATACGGCGCTGCTGCAACCCAGCGAACGGCCCAGTGCCCGCGCGTTGTATGCGCGGCAGGGACCGATCACCGATGCCGAACTGGTCGACTTCGGCTTCAGCCACGCCGACCTGTTCTGAAGGAGGCACGATCATGCAATGCCAACGTGTAGTACTCGCCCTGCTGCTGATGCTGTCGGTGTCGCCGTTGATGGCGGCGGACGGTGCACCGGGGCGTGGCCTGAAGGAAATACCCGATCCCGAACTGAACCTGATGCGTGGCCGCTACACCGTCGGTGGCAACAACGTGGCCTGGTTCGGGGTGACGATGATTTCGCAGTGGCAGGGCCCCAACGGTGCGGTGGTGCAGGGCGCGCTGACCCTGGGCATGGATTTCCGCAATGGCGGAACACCGAAGTTGAGTTTCCAGCCGAGCGTCCACGTCACCGCCGCTGACGCACCGTTGCCGACCACGACAGGGCGCAGCATCGACAGTGCCGGCCTGGCCAATGCCAGTGGACTGGTGCAGAGCGTGCAGGTAGCCGGCGATGGCAACACCGCGCGCAACGTGACCACGCTGACCGTGCGTGATGGCGCGGTGCCAACAGCGATGACCGACGACGGCAGCCGCATGGCGCAGGCACAGCAGGGTGGCGCCACCGCCACGGCCATGCTTGATGGCAACCAGGCGCGCCTGCTGCTGCAGGTCGACGGGCAGAGCCTGGTACAGCAGTGGATCCGCAACGGCAGTGTGGGGCAGGGCATTGCCTTGGCCGGAGATGGACAGACCGCCAGCAACCGGCTGCAGCTGGAACTGGTACGCAACACCGCGGCCAACAACCTGCCCTTGAGCCAGAACGTGGCCCAGGCGATCGGGATGAACCGCGGCATGGGCCCAGGCCAGTAACACGGCCTGGTCAGGGGGAATCGACGTACAACGCAGGTCACCGACATGCACACTCTCTTCCGGCTTACTCCGCTGGCGCTGGCGGCGCTGGCGGCCACTGCCTTCGCCCAGCAGCCTGCGCCCAGTGACGGCGCCGACATGCAGGCACTGATCGCGCAACTGGAACAGCTCAAGGCCAATTACGCACAGGAGGTACGCCGCCTGCGCGAACTGGACATGCAGGTGCAGGCGATGCAGGCGCGGCTGAGCGGTCGCGCAGGCCCCGGTACGACGCCCGCAGCGCCGTTGGCGCCCGCTGCAGCATCCGCCGTTCCGCCCAGCAGCGAAGGCTATGCCAGCAGCGCGGCCGAGGCACAGCAGGCCAAGCAGGAGGCACGGCGCAGCGTGGACGACGTCAAGCAGCAGCAGGCGGCGTTGTTCTCGCGCCGGTTCACCATCGAGAACGGCCTCACCTATGCGCGCTATGACCGCAAGCAACTCACCCTCAACGGGTTCCTCGCCCTGGATGCGATCTTCCTCGGCAACATCGCGATCGAGAACGTCGAATCCGATTCGCTGACCTACAACCTGGCCGCGCGCTGGGGCGTCAGCCCCAATCTCACCTTGAACCTGGACGTGCCGTACCTGGCGCGACGCACGGTCTACCAGAAGGGCGGTGCCGGCGGTGCAGCAGCGGCGATCGCGCAGGAAGAAACCAACGGCAGTGGCATCGGCGATGTCAGCCTGAGTGCCAATTACCGGCTGTTCGCCGAACGCGGCTGGCGCCCGGAGACGGTGCTGACCGGTGGTGTTACCGCGCCGACCGGACGCGCACCCTACGGCCTGGACTGGAAAGTGATCGAACGCGACGATGATGATTACATCCGCTTCGCGGTGCCGCAGGAACAGCCGACCGGCAACGGTGTGTGGCAGGCCAACCTGGGCGTATCGATGGTGAAGACCGCCGATCCGGCCATCCTGTTCGCCAACGCCGGCTACATCCATTCGTTCCCGCGCGGCTTCAGCGATATCGACAGCAACCCGGATACGGTCAACCCCGGTGACGTGAAGCTGGGCGGTTCGGTGTACTTCGGTGCCGGCGTGGCATTCGCGTTCAACGAGCGCACCAGCCTGAGCATTTCCTTCAGCGACAAGATCAGCACGCGTGCCTCGACGCGGTTCAAGGGCGGTGAATGGGTGAAGGTGATCGGCAGCGATGCCAATGCGGCGTCGCTCAATCTCGGCGTGACCTACGCGTTGAACCAGCACACCACGCTGGTGACGATGCTGGGCATCGGCCTGACCCCGGATGCGCCGGACTTCACGCTGGCGTTCAAGGTGCCGTACATGTTGTAAGCGGGACAGCCGGGCCATGCCCGGCTGCTCCAGGCCGTCAGCGGTCAGCGCTGCGCCGGCAGCTCAAGATGATGTTTGCGGCACAACCGATAGACCGTCACCCGCGAGATCTGCATGTGCCGCGCGCACGCCGACACGTTGTAGCCATGTTGGCGCAGGGCCTGCAGCAGTACATCGCGCTCCACCTGGCCACGCGCATCCTGCAGCAGCGCACGCCGTGCGGGCGCATCGGGTTCGGCCAGATCCAGGTCGGCCGCGCTGATCAGCTCTCCCTCCGCCACGATCGCCGCCCGCTGTACCCGGTTCAACAGTTCGCGCACGTTGCCCGGCCAGTCGAACCCGCGCATCGCCTGGTGCGCGCCGGAATCAAAGCCACGCGCACGGCCGGCATGACGCTGGCGGAATGCGCGCAGGAAGTGTTCGGCCAGCAGCAGGACATCGGCGCCGCGTTCGCGCAGTGATGGCATCGGCAGGCGCAGCACATTGAGGCGGTAGTAGAGATCGCGCCGGAAGCGGCCCTGGGCGACCGCCTGTTCCAGTTCGACATGGGTGGCCGCCAGCACGCGCACATCCACCCGCAGTGGCTGGTTGCTGCCCACCCGTTCCAGCGTGCCCTCCTGCAGCACCCGCAGCAGACTGGTCTGCGCATCCGCAGGCAGGTCGCCGACCTCATCGAGGAATACGGTGCCGCCATGGGCTGTTTCGAACAGGCCGATGCGACGCTGGGAGGCGCCAGTGAAAGCACCACGCTCGTGACCGAACAGTTCGGACTGGACCAGGTTGGCGGGAATGGCGCCGCAGTTCACTGCCAGGAAGGGCTTCCCCGCACGCCCGGACAGCGCATGCAGCGCCTGCGCGGCCAGCTCCTTGCCGGTGCCGGTCTCGCCCGTTACCAGCACCGGCAGTTCGACCGGGGCAAATTTGTGCAGGGCAGTGCGGACGGCCAGCAAGGGGGCGCTGTTGCCGATCAGTGCTGGAAGACCGCCACCCTTGTGGACCGCGGCAAGTGGCAGGTCATCGCCGTCGCACTGGCGCTGCATTGCCGACAGCAGGTCGGGCAGCTCCAGCGGTAGCGAGAACTGATCCTGGCAGGCCCGCAGCAGTGCCCCCCAGGCGGGAGGAGGGCTGCCCAAGCCCGCGGGCAGCACGGCCAACCACGGCAGGTGTTGGTGCTGCTCGATCCACGGCAGCAGCAACTGCGCCGCCTCTGCATCCAGATGACGAAGGTCGACCACGGCGACCAGGTGATCGCGGCCACGTAGGCCAATGGCCATGGCAGGCGCAGGGCTGACACAGCGCAGTTGCCATCCGGCGGCCGCCAGCGCGCCGCGTTCGGCTGCCGGTGGCTGGCCGAACCAGATCACGCAGCGCGATGGAATCTCCAGGCTTGCCGCCATGCCTTCCCCCAGCATCCGGGCAACGCGGGCGGCTGACAGGTCATCATCGGTGTGCCGCCCCACGCCGGGATGCTGCGGCCACACGTGGGTGGCCGGTTGCGGCCCAACAGGACCGTGACATCAATGACCAACGCAGCATGCGTCGACCAGCGGCCATCGCCAGCCCAATGAGCCAACAAAAAAGCCGCTGCAGGGCAGCGGCTTGTCAGGTCACGCGCGGACGGCCTCGAATCAGAGGTCGACCCGGCGGGCCTGCATGAACTTGTTGCCCCAGTAGCCACTGAGCAGGGTGTCGACGCGGACGTCCTTGCCGGTGCTCGGGGCATGCAGGAAGCGACCATCGCCCACATAGATGCCGACGTGGTCGACCCGGCCCTTGCGGCCGAAGAACACCAGATCGCCTGCGGCCAGGGCGGCGCGGTCGTTGATCAGTTCGGCATTGGCGTCATGCGCCATTTCACGCGAGACGCGCGGCAGCTCGATGCCCAGGGCCGAGCGGAACACATAA
>NZ_QAIJ01000324.1:3086-3378 GCF_003060985.1 Stenotrophomonas sp. HMWF023 | reverse complement strand
ACGATACGGGGTGCCGAGCAGGGTCATGGCCCGGCGCAGCAGCGACTGCACCTTGCCGTTGTCGGCAGCGGTACCGACCACGACGCTGCCATTGGCGGCGCTGCTGGTGTCGTAATTGGCGAGGAGGCGGCTGAGGTCACCGGCCACCATGGCCGAGCGGTCCATCAGGGGAATGGTGTCGTTGGCGGCCAGGTGCGGCAACAGGGCGGCCAGAGTGGCGCTGGCGGCGGCATCGGCGCGGCTGCGCTGCGGAGCGGTGGCGTCGGCCTTGGCGGCTGCGCGGGGGGCGGTC
>NZ_QAIJ01000324.1:0-3076 GCF_003060985.1 Stenotrophomonas sp. HMWF023 | reverse complement strand
GCCGGGGTCGCATCGGTACGGGTGGGAACGGACTGCGACCAGGCGGGAAGGCTGGTCAGACACAATGCCAAGCCCAGCAGAAGCGGGCGGACACTACGCGAAGAAGCGGCGGTCTGGCCTTGGCACGTCGGGTCGTTTGTCGTCACGCGTCGGTCACAAGGAAAAAAACGATGGGGCATCATGCCCTGTAAAAGCGGTAATAAGTTAAAAATTCCGTTAGTAAATCGTTAGTTGCGCAGTGACGTCTGTCACATTTTTGAACATATCGCCTGTTCATTTTAGCGAAGGACGCGTTTCGCCCCTGTGTAGTGGTCCTTCCAGTAGGGTCCGCTGAGCGAATCCAGGCGCACCGTTCCGCCGGTGCTCGGGGCGTGCACGAAACGGCCCTCACCGACGTAGATGCCCACGTGACTGACATTGCCGCGGCTGCCAAAAAAGACCAGGTCGCCGGTCGCCAGGCGTTTCGGATCGATCTTCGGCCCCTGGACTGCGGCCAGATCGCGTGAGGTCCGCGGCAGCTTCAGGTCCAGCATTTCACGGTAGACGTAAGCGACCAGCCCGCTGCAGTCGAAGCCGGATTCGGGCGTGTTGCCGCCGTAGCGGTAGGGCGTGCCGACCAGGCTGATGGCGCGCATCAGCACCGAATTGGCGGCCTCGGGGTTGTCCGGTGTGGTGCTGGGCCAGCTTGCCGCAGGCGGTGGCGGTGTGGAACGGACGGCCTTGCCGCCGCCACAGGCGGTCAGCAGAAGGGGCAGGGCCAGCAGCAGGGCGGGCGCGAGGCGCCGGCGCGTGCCGGACGAAACTGGCGTGATGTGCATGTTCTCCGGATAATGCGCGACCTTGGATTGGCCGTCATGATGGCGGCGTCCCCGCCGGGCGACAACCCGCCCCAACCCGCCTGCCTCCGGCAGATCCAGACAGAGTTGCGCATGAAGATCGAAAAAGACCGCGTTGTCCGCTTCCACTACACCGTCTCCGAGGCCGGCCAGGAGCCGATCGAATCGTCCAAGGACCGCGGCGAGCCGCTGGCGATCCTGATCGGCCACGGCAACATCATCCCGGGCCTGGAAAACGCCATGATGGACAAGGAAGCCGGCGCGACCTTCGACGTCGACGTCAAGGCGGCCGATGCATACGGCGAGCGCCGTGATGGCTTGTCCCAGCGCGTGCCGAAGAAGCACTTCGGTACCGCCAAGCTGGTCCCGGGCCAGCAGGTCGTGCTGCAGACCAACTTCGGCCCGCGTGCCGTGACCGTGCAGAAGGTCGGCATGAGCGTGGTCGACGTCGACCTGAACCACCCGATGGCCGGCAAGGACCTGCATTTCGACGTCGAGATCGTCGACGTGCGCGAAGCCGGCAAGGAAGAGCTCGAACACGGCCACGTCCACGGCGACGGCGGTCACCAGCACTGATCGCGTTGCGATCGTGATGGCAGCAACGGCCCGCTTCGGCGGGCCGTTGCGTATGTGGAACAGGGCGGAGCCATCCATGGTCCGCAGGCCGGCGGCATAATGACGGACCTGCACGCCGGATGCCCCGTGAACACCGCTTCCCCTTCCCTGCAACCGGTGGCTTCCGGCGAACGCATCGCCCTGCTGGACATACTGCGTGGGTTTGCCCTGCTGGGCATCCTGTTGATGAACATCGAGGCCCTCAGCGGGCCGCTGGACCTGGCCTTCACCGGCATCGACGCCCATTGGCAGGGCATCGACTACTGGGCCGATGCCTTCGTCTATGTGTTCGTGCAGGGGAAATTCTTCACCCTGTTCTCGCTGCTGTTCGGTGCGGGCTTTGCGGTGATGGCCCAGCGTGCTGAAACGGCGGGTCGCCCGTTCACGCCGTTCTATCTGCGTCGCAGCGCCGGGCTGCTGCTGATCGGCCTGTGCCACGCGCTGCTGGTCTGGTCGGGCGACATCCTGGTGTTGTACGCACTGGCCTCGCTGCCGTTGCTGGCCTGCCGCGAAGCACCGCGCAGCTGGCTGCCGTGGATGGGTCTGCTGGTGTATGCACTGGGTGTTGCGCTGATGCTGCTGGTCGGCGCAATGGTGTCGATGGCCACCCCGCAGGACCTGCAGAAGATGCTGGTCGACGCGCAGCAGGGCATCGACCAGCAACGTCTGGTGTACGGCCAGGGCGACTGGATGCAGGCCAACGTGCAGCGCCTGCAGGAGTTCGGCGCGTCGCTGGGTGGCATGTTCATTTCCGGACCCGAAGTGCTGGGCATGTTCCTGCTGGGTGCCTGGTTCGCTGGCAGCGGCGCATTGACCGCGCCGGAACGTTTCCCCCGGTTGTATGCCGGCCTGCGCTGGGTCGCGTTGCCTCTGGGCCTGCTGGTCACCCTGGCGGGTGTGTTGTGGAAGCCCTATCTGGCCCCGGGTGTCTATGACCTGCCGACCACCTCGGCAATGGCGCTGGTGGCCGTGGGCGGCGTGCCGATGTGCCTGGGCTACCTGGCCTGGATCGTGCACTGGCGTGCGCGCATGGGCTGGCTGGCGCCGGTCGGCCGGATGGCGCTGACCCATTACCTTGGTCAATCGCTGGTCTGTACGTTGCTGTTCTATCACTACGGACTGGGGTGGTTCGATGCAGTACCGCGTGCCTGGCAGCTGCTGTTCGCCTTGCTGCTGTTCGCTGCGCAGGTAATCCTCAGCCATCTGTGGCTGCGCCGTTTCCGCTTCGGTCCGATGGAATGGTTGTGGCGTGCGATGACGTACCGGCAATGGCCAGCGATGCGCCGTGGGGCCGGGCAGGGGTGATCGATGCTGGCCACGCACATCTCTTCCTGCGTGGCTGCGTGCATCGCCAAGCGCGCCACTGCATACCCTCACGTCTGGCCTGCAGCGGGCCATGGCATGCTCGCAGCAGCATGAGCGCCTGCGCCAGCCAGCTGCCTGTCGATCTTCTCTGCGGGCGCGAGCCCGCCATCGATCCTGTTCCCTGTCGACCCGAGCGATTCCGATGAACACTCCCTCTTATGACTACGATCTGATCGTCCTTGGCGGCGGTTCCGCTGGCCTGGCCGGCGCCATCCGCGCTGCGCAGCATGGCAAGCGTGTTGCCCTGCTGGAGCCGGGTG
>NZ_QAIJ01000070.1:0-16591 GCF_003060985.1 Stenotrophomonas sp. HMWF023 | reverse complement strand
GAACGCTGGCACCGTCCGGCATCGTCATGCGTCCATACTCGCTGGAGGCGCTTGCACCGGGCGGCGACGACGTTTTCACCAGCGAACGCTTCCGGATCGGAAAGGGCCGCTACATCAACCTCAATGACGGGGCCAACCTGGCCTTCCAGGTCGACAGCCAGCGCACCGCACCGTCACTGACGCTGGAAGAGGCCCGTTACTTCCTGGTCGAGGAGGACAGGCGATCGAGCGACTACAACCTGATCGGAAACATCAACCGTGCAGTACTGGGTATTGCGCCCACAGCCAAGCTGACGCTGGACGTGAAGCAGGCATTCTTCCCGGCAGGGCAGGAGAATCATCTGGTGGGAACCCAGGTGGATTCCGCCGCCCTGCAATTGCCTGTCGCCCCCTGCAGCCCATCCAATGGCGAGTACGCAGGCCTGTGGTGCCGAACGGCTACGCCCACCACCATGACCCGCCCTGCTCCGGTGTCGGACTTCATCGAAGGACGCTTCCAGTACGTTGAACGCAGCGGCGAGGCGGGCAGCGCGGTTGATCTCACGGCGCCGGGCGCCGTGTTCCGTCCCCGCCACAACTCGCTGCTCAGCTTCACTGTCAACCAGACTGGCAGCGGCCTGTGGCTGACGGCCAATCCCTCCTTCGATGACACCGGCCTGTTCGCCAATGCCCAATCCGGTGATGGGTTGGGCGTTGCGCTGCAACAGGCGGCGGCACAGCGCACGGCATCGATGAGTAGCCTGCTGGGCGCTCTGCAGTTCGCCGACCGGGACGTCGTCGCGCATCAGGCCGGGGCGCTGCGCGGCGATGCACATGCCAGCCTGCGCCTGGCCGACAACGCACTGGTCGGCAGCATCGGCAACGTGGTGCAGCAGCATCAGACCGCATCGCGCAGCGGCGGTGATGCCGATGGCCTTGCGGCACAGGTGGCATCGGTGCAATCGGCGATGACCGGCAATCGACTGTTCAACCAGCTGGCGATGCATCTGGTCGCACCATCGGAAGCAGGCAACGGTGCGGAAGATACGAGCCGCAACCGTGGCCTCTGGGCGCGGGGTTTCGCCAGCCACGGCCGTATCGAGGGTGACGGCGGTGTCGCCGGCCTGAGCCACACCATCGGTGGCATTGCGCTCGGTGCCGATACCCGCCTCGCAGACGACCGCGTAACCCTGGGCGTGAGCCTTGCTGCGGCCGACATGTCGACAAAATCCAGCGATGGCGCAGGCTTCACTGGCGATGTCCGTGCACTGGATATTGGCGGCTACGTGGATGCACTCTATTCGCGCGGTTACCTGTCCGCCGCTGTCCGCTATACCGATCTTCGCCACGACACCCGCCGCAGCATCGATGGCATCGACGGCCTGCAGGCCCCCCTGCGTGCGAAATACAGCAACGATGCGATTACCGCACGCCTGGAGCACGCGTTCTCCTTTACCACGGGCAAGGGTCTAGTGATCCAGCCGCTGCTGCCAGTGATCGACTACACCCGCACCTCGGCCACGCGCTTCAACGAGGGCCAGGACGCGGCCGCACTGGTCGGCCGCAGTGGCAGCCTGGAGAGCCTCCGCGTCGGTGTCGGCCTGCAGTTGTTCAAGACGTTCGAAGGCAACAGCGGCGAGCGCATCACGCCGCGTGCCCGCGTGGTCTGGCAGAAGGAACTGGGCGATACCCAGGCCCGCTACAGCACCGGCTTTGCTGCCGCCCCGGACCTGTTATTCGGCAGCAGCAGCCAGGTGGTGGGCGAACAGGTGCTGGCCTGGAATCTGGGCGTGACCAGTCGTGCCAGCGACCGGCTGTCGATCATGATCGACTACGTGGGCGAGCGTCGTGACGGGCAGTCCCAGAACGGCATACAGCTGGGGCTGGGCTACAGGTTCTGAGGTTGAAGATGGAAAGGAGCCGCCAACGGGCGGCTTTCTTCCCTGCCCGGCGTACCTCCCGCCAGGAGCATCCACGCATGGCGTGGATCTACTGGAACAGGGGCGGACGGCAAAGGGAGGGGCCCGAACGTTGCATCGCAACGTTTGGGGCGACGCGCGCAGCGCCGTCGCATCCCCGCGCCAGATAAAAAGAAAAAGGGCCGCCTTTCGGCAGCCCTTTTTCTTTTTATCTGGCGGAGAGGGGGGGATTCGAACCCCCGAGGCGCTATAAACGCCTGCCTGATTTCGAGTCAGGTACATTCAACCGCTCTGCCACCTCTCCAGATGTTCCCCGGCGAACCGGGGACGCGCATCATACGAGGAAGCGCGGCTGACGACAAGTCATTACGCCCGATGAAGTGAAATTTTCCTGACTGCATGGCTTGCCGGATGTCCGCTTGGCCGTGATGATGCCGTTCTCCCCGGCATTACCCCGTCCCCAGCACCCACCATGATCGAATTCGGACATCTCACCCACCCCGGCCTGCGCCGCGAGCTCAACGAGGACACCTATTACGGTGACGGCGAGCTGGCCCTGTGGCTGGTGGCCGACGGCATGGGCGGGCACGCCTGCGGCGAAGTGGCCAGCGCACTGGCGCGCGAGACCATCGTCCGCGAGATCCGCCGTGGCGCGCCGTTGGCGCAGGCGATCCGCACGGCCGACGAAGAGATCATCCGTGCCTCGCGCCGGCGCAACGACAGCCTGCCGATGGGCACTACCGTGGTCGCTGCACGGGTGCAGGGCAACCGCTACGAAGTGGCCTGGGTCGGCGACAGCCGCGCCTATCTGTGGCGCGATGGCCAGCTTGCCCAGCTCAGTCAGGACCACAGCGTGGTGCAGGAACTGGTCGCGCAGGGCAACCTGACCGCCGAGCAGGCGCGCGCCCATCCGCACCGCAACGTGGTCACCCAGGCACTGGGCGTCACCGACCCGGCACACCTGAACGTGGCGACCACCAGCGGCGAGCTGCGGCCGGGCATGCAGTTGCTGCTGTGCAGTGATGGCCTGACCGAGGAAGTGGATGACCGCGGCATCGCCCGCACCCTCGCCTTCGACGATGCCAGCGCGCAGGAATGCGTGGACAGCCTGGTCGCCACCGCCCTAGACGGCGGCGGCTCGGACAACATCACCGTGATCCTGGTGCGCTGCCACTGAAGCCGGCTGGAGGGAAGCCCCCTGAGTCAGGGGGCGGCCGCGAAGCGGCGGGGGTATGGATGCTGGTGAGACGGGGCCCACGATTTGCAACGCAAATTGTGGGGCGGCAGCGCGATTGCGCTGGCGCGTCATCGGACAACATCACCGTGATCCTGGTGCGCTGCCACTGAGCAACGGCATCCACGCATGGCGTGGATCTACGGTAGAGCCACGCCATGCGTGGCTGCATTTCGCACCTGTCACTCCGCCACGCGTAGCTGCCGCGGTCGCCTACGCGCTCGCAGCCTCTTCCACCTTCGGGCCGTCCCACAACGCGTGGCCGGCCTTCTTGCGCAGCCGCTCCAGACGCGCCGCATGCGCTTCCTGTTCCGACGGCGTGGCCACCACGCGCGGGCGCGGCAGCAGCTTGGACGCATCGAACGCCTGCAACGCCGCTGCGCCACCGGCATCATCATCGCCCAGCCCGAAGCCGATCTCCTCCTGGCCCGAGGTCAGCGCGATGTACACATCGCCCAGGATCTGCGCATCCAGCAGACCGCCATGCAGGGCGCGGTGCGAGTTGTCCACGCCCAGCCGCTTGCACAGCGCATCCAGCGAGTTGCGTTGGCCCGGGAAACGTTCGCGCGCCAGCGCCAGGGTATCGATCACCGTGCAGCGATCGGTGATCTTGCCGTACTGCTCGCCGAGCAGGGACAACTCGTTATCGAGGAAGCCCAGATCGAACGCCGCGTTGTGGATGATCAGCTCGGCGCCATCGATGAAGGCCAGGAACTCCTCCACGACCTGCGCGAACTGCGGCTTGTCGGCCAGGAACTCCAGGGTCAGGCCGGTAACTTCCTGCGCGCCCTGTTCGAATTCGCAGTCAGGCTTCAGGTACTGGTGATAGGTGTTGCCGGTCGGGCGGCGCTTGAACAACTCGACGCAGCCGATTTCGACGACGCGGTTGCCCTTCTTCCACTCCAGGCCGGTGGTTTCGGTATCAAGGATGATCTGACGCATGGGCTCAGTTTACCGGGCTGCCGTCGCGGATCTGGATCGCGGCGTTGCGGGCCAGGGTATCCACGCGTTCATTGTCCGGGTCGCCGGAGTGGCCTTTCACCCAGCGCCAGTCGATCTGGTGTCGCAGCGTGGCTGCCTGCAGGCGCTCCCACAGTTCACGGTTCTTCACCGGATCACCGCCGGCGGTCTTCCAGTTCTTGCGGATCCAGCCCGGCAGCCACTGGGTCAGGCCCTGCCGTACATACTGCGAATCGGTGTAGAGGACGATCTCGCAGGGTTCGGTCAGCGACTCCAGGCCGGAAATGGCCGCCATCAGCTCCATCCGATTGTTGGTGGTATGCGCTTCACCACCGCTCAGTTCGCGCTCATGCCCCTTGTAACGCAGCAGCGCCGCCCAGCCGCCGGGGCCGGGATTGCCGAGGCAGGAACCGTCGGTGTGGATTTCGATGGTTTTCAATACAACTCCAGATCAGGTAGCAACGGTGCCGTGCCAGCGCACGGGCAACGGGGTTGGCCCGGGCAGGGCCAGCGTGCGTTTTTCGGCGTGGAACAGACAGGCCGCGCGCAGGGGGGCCCAGCCGCCGCGACGGCGGCTGCCGGCACCCTGCCACATCGGCCCCAAGTAGCGCGTGTCCTCGCATTCCAGCCCGTGGCGCTGCAGCAGCTGGCGGATCCGCTGCGGCGTGCGCACCGCCAGCCCGTGCTGGCGCCAGCGGGCGCGGAACGGGCTGAACGGATTGAGGCTGGTCAGCCACAGATGGCCGCCGGGCATCAACACGCGCTCGCATTCGTCCAGCAGATGGTCGGCATCACCGACGGTCACATGCTGCAGCACGATGGCGTTGACGCTCTCGTTGGGCAGCGGCAACGGCAGTGCGCAGCGGGTATCGCCAGCGTAGCCAGTGCCCTCGCGATGCAGGCGCAGGCCACGCCCGCCCAGCTGCGCATCAGCCAGCCAGGCGGCGCTGGGGGCGATCCACAACCAGGGCCGGGTCGGCAGCAGCGACAGCTGCGGCAGCAGCAGTTGCCGTTCGAGCACGCGCAAGGCCTCCGCCGGTTCGCTGTCGAACCACGGGGCCTGGCTCGCTTGACGGGTGCTCTGCAGCGCGGGCATGGTCCAATTCTATGCGACTGACTGCCCTGCCCGCATTTGCGGACAACTACATCTGGATGCTGATCGCCGACGACGGTGCTGCCGTGGTCGTCGATCCCGGTGACGCTGCGCCGGTACTGGCGCTGGCTGCGCAGGGGGTGCGCGTGGACACCATCCTGCTCACCCACCACCACGACGACCACATCGACGGAGTGCCGGCATTGCAGGCGCGTTTCCCCGGCGTGCGCGTGGTTGCACCGGTCGAAGAGCGCATCCCGATGGCCACCGAGCGGGTCGGTGAAGGTGAACGTGTTCAGGCACTGGGCCAGATGTTCCACGTACTATCCGTCCCCGGGCACACCCGCAGCCACATCGCGTTTCACACCGCTGAACAGCTTTTCAGCGGAGATTCGTTGTTCAGCTTGGGCTGTGGACGCCTGTTCGAAGGTACGCCGTCCCAGCTGCTGGCATCGATGCGCAAGCTGGGTGCCCTGCCCGCGCAACTGCTGCTGTGTTGCGCTCACGAGTACACCGTGTCAAATGCCGTCTTCGCGCGGCATGTCGACCCCGCCAACGCTGCCTTGTTGCAGCGCCAAGAGGAGGCTTTGGCCATGCGCCGCGATGACCGTTCCACCCTGCCAGTATCCCTGGCCGATGAAATTGCCTGTAATCCGTTCCTGCGTACCCACACTGCGCCCATCCGCGCGGCCGTGTCGGCGCACCTGGGGCGCGAGGTCGTGGACGACGTCGACGTCATGGCCGGTCTCCGGCACTGGAAAGACGGCTTCCGCGCATGAGTCGCCGAAGTCTGCCGCTGGCCCTGGGTCTTGTCCTGGGGTTGGCCGGAACTGCCGGCGCACAATCGCTGGGCGCCGGCATCAGCCAGAACCTGACCGCCGCCTCAGCCCTGCCGCTGGATCCGTCGACGCTGCCGGCCGCATCGGTACGCAACGGCCAGGAGATCTTCTCCAGCTTCCGCGACGGCCTGGCTGAACCGAGCTGCGACGCCGAGGCCACCAGCCCGCGCTGGCAGAAGCAGTTCGCCCACGCTCCTTCGCGGCTGGCCAACCAGGATGACGACGCGCTGGTGCTGTTCGGCTATGTGGTCGAAGAGCTGCGCAAAGCCAATCTGCCCACCGAATTCGCCCTGATTCCGTTCGTCGAAAGCGGCTACCGGCCCAATGCCCGTAACGGCAGCGGCCCGACCGGCCTGTGGCAGTTCATCGCCACCACCGCACGCAACCATCGCGTGCCGATGAGCAACAACTACGACGGCCGGCTGTCGGCAGTGGAGTCCACGCAGGCCGCCGTGCGCTACCTGAAGACCCTGCATGGCATGTTCGGCGGTGACTGGCGCCTGGCCACCATGGCCTACAACGCCGGCGAGTACCGCGTGCTGCAGTCCATGCGCAAGGCCGGCATGAACGCGCAGAACGCCAAGCCGGCCGGCCTGCCCGGGCTGTCGCCGGTCACCCACGCCTACGTCGAGAAGCTGCATGCCCTGGCCTGCGTGCTGGAAGACGTGGAAGACCAGCCGGGCGTGATGGCCTCGCTGGACCGCACCGTCCCGGTGCTGAAGGACCACACCCTGCCGGCGGGCACCAGCGTCCAGCAGTGGGCCGCCCAGCGCGCTCTGGACCCGGCGAAGATCGCCCGCTTGAATCCGGCACTGGCCGCCGGCAACCGCCCGTCAGGCACGGCCCGCGTACTGGCCCCGGTTTCGGCGTCCAACGCGAACGTTGCCGACATCGCCAGCCCGGCCGTTGCCACCGCACTGGCCAGCACCGCCAGCGCTGCGCCGAGCCCGCAGGTGGCAAAGGTGGTCGCGTCGGCTGCTGATCGCCCGCGCAACCGTCGCCACACCGTGCGCAACGGCGAATCGGCCTGGACCATCGCCCGCCGCTACGGCATGCCGGTCAAGGCACTGTTGTCGCTGAACGGCTTGAGCGGCAGCAGCGTGCTGAAGCCAGGCGCGGTACTGCGCGTCGAAGATTGAGGTCGGCGCGGCGCTGCCGCGCGGTTTCCGGCCAACGGCGGAGCCCCTCGCGGTGCCTGGATCGCTTGTGTGCGGTCAGGCAGGTGAGCTGCGCAGGGGCCGCTGCAAGTACATCCCTGTAAGCTCGGTCGCCGCATCCATGCGGCTCACGCCCCTGCGCAGCCCACCTGCCCGGCCGCGGACAGTTTCCGGTGGCACCCACGGATCAGAAGATGAAGAGCAGGAGCAGACGCGTGTCGCTTCTGGTAGCGGCCGACCTTGGTCGGCACTCATTGCTCGGGTCACGGTTTGATCGAGGTTGCGACAACAAAAAAGGCCCGGCAATGCCGGGCCTTTTCGTTCCTGCTCGCCAGAGGGCTTACAGGTTCGCTTCGGTGGTCTGGATCAAGAACTGCTTGCGCATCGCCTCGATGTAGGCCTTGGCCGCAGCCATGCCGTCGATCTGGCTCAGCTGGTCCTTCAGCTGCTTCTGCTGTTCGGCGGTCACTTCCTTGATGTCGCCCGGGTTGACCTTGTTCACCGCGAAGACCAGCGCATGGCCGTTGACATCGACCTTGCCGTAGCTCGGCTTGCCCTCGGCCGGCACCGGCGCGCTGAAGATCGCACGGTTGATTTCCGGAGTCGGCACCGGCTGGCTGCGCGGCAGGCCCGGCATCGGGCTCAGCTGCAGCTTCTCGCTGGCGGCCAGCGACTGCAGGGTCGCGCCCGCCTTCAGCTTGGCCAGCAGGGCATCGGCGGCCTTGTCACCGGCCTGGCGCTGGCGGTCGGCACGGATCGCGGCGATCACCTGCTCACGCGCCTTGTCCAACGGCATCGCCTGCTCCGGGGTATGCGCGGCAACACGGATCACCACGCTGTGGTTGCTGCTGCCACCCAGGGCGATCGGATCGCTGGCGGTACCGTCCTGCACCAGGACGTCGGAGAAGGCAGCACGCAGCACGGCCGGATCAGCGGCAATGCCGGTGGCGGTGGTGCGCGTGATCGGGCCCAGCGTCTGCATCGACAGGCCGACGTCCTTGGCGGCCGCGGCCAGGTCGCTCGGGCTCTTGTTGATGGCATCGACCAGGCGGCCTGCCAGATCGTTGAAGCCACGCTCACCGTCGGCCTTCAGCTGCTCGGCGGCCAGGGTGTCACGCACTTCTTCAAACGACTTGCCCTGACCGCCACGAACCGCAGCGACCTTGATGATGTGGAAGCCGAAGTCGGTCTTGACCGGGCCGATCACTTCACCGGCCTTGGCGCCAAACAGTGCGTCTTCAAACGGCTTGACCATCGCGCCACGTTCCACCCAACCCAGGTCACCGCCCTGCGCCTTGGAACCCGGATCTTCCGAGTTTGCCTTGGCCAGTGCGGCAAAGTCGGCGCCTGCCGCCTTTGCTTCGACAGCCAGCTTGGCGGCCTTGGCTTCAGCACCGTCGCCGGTGATCAGGATATGCGCCGCCTGGCGCTGTTCCGGCGTGGTGAACTTGGCCTTCTCGTCTTCATAGCGCTTGCGCAGGGTCGCCTCGTCGGCCGCGGTCGGCGCCGGCAGGTTCGCACCATTGAGCTCGACATATTCCAGCGACACCGATTCGGCCTGGCGGAAATCCTTGCCATGGCTGTCGTACCACTGCTTGATCTGCTCATCGGTCACCGGCGCGGTATCAACCGGAACTTCCGGCAGCGCGGCCAGTTCCACATCGCGGGTCTCGCCTAGCAGCTTCAACAGACGCTCGGTCTCGGCCTGGGTGACAAAGCCGGAGTTCTGCAGGCCCGACGGGATCACCGACTGCTGCAGGCTCTCACGCACCAGTTCCTGGAACTGGGTCGGCGTGCGCGGCGGATTGCCACCGGCCAGGGCCAGACGGTAATTGCTTTCGCTGAACTTGCCATCGGCGCCCAGGAAGCCCGGAATGGTGGTGATGTATTCGCGCACAGCGCCGTCGCCAATCACGACACCGGCTTGCTCACCGACCAGGCGCACGACCTGCTCGTCGATCAACTGGTCGAGCACGGCCATTTTGTTCTCGGTGCTTTCGAACGCGCGCGGGTCGAAGTTCTCGCCCTGCTGCTGGCGTTCGCGCATGCGTTCCTGCTCGAAACGGGTGCGGAAGTCCTGTGCGCTGATCTCATGGTGCTGCCACATCATGCGCACCGGCCACCAGGACGGTGCCGAGCGCCACCAGGTCGGCGGTGCCGAAACCTTGGCGACGTTCTGTGCGCCGACGCCACCGAGGTAGCTGTTGTCGATGACGAACAGGAACGGAATCATCAGCAGCCCCAGGATCACGGTAACGATCCAGCCTGAGGTCTTGTCGCGGAGTTTCTGCAGCATGGTGAGGAATCACAAGGCTTGATTGGCGAGCCCGGCAGTGTAACCCGCTTCGCGGCGTGGACCAAAAGCAGTGCCGGCGGGGTCTGCCGCCATCCTGGCCAGGCGATCGGCACGATCGCGCCCATCAAAAGATGAAAACGACGCAAAGAAAAAGCCCCCGACTTGCGTCGAGGGCTCTTAGAGTTGGCGGAGCGGACGGGACTCGAACCCGCGACCTCCGGCGTGACAGGCCAGCATTCTAACCAGCTGAACTACCGCTCCGCGCTTGAAACTTTGCAGGCGCTCAGTATATCCGAAGACTTCCTGAAAACCTACCCCGCTGAACACTTTTTTCAAAGTTTTTTCACGAGGATTTAAGAGTTTTGCAATGGCGGAGCGGACGGGACTCGAACCCGCGACCTCCGGCGTGACAGGCCAGCATTCTAACCAGCTGAACTACCGCTCCGTATTGCAGACCTCTTTGTTTTCTCTGCAACCGGGTGGTTGGAGAGAAAACAAGGCCCCCAGCTTTTCGGCCGGGGGCCTCGTTGAAAATGGCGGAGCGGACGGGACTCGAACCCGCGACCTCCGGCGTGACAGGCCAGCATTCTAACCAGCTGAACTACCGCTCCACATTTCAAACTTACCGCGGTGCTGTGGTGGGTGCTGAGGGTTTCGAACCCCCGACCCTCTCCGTGTAAAGGAGACGCTCTACCGCTGAGCTAAGCACCCCAGCGAGCCGCTTAGTTTACAGCATCCTTCAGGGCCTTACCAGCCTTGAACGACGGATTCTTCGAAGCAGCGATCTTGATGGTGTCGCCGGTCTTCGGGTTGCGGCCGGTGCGGGCAGCACGGTCGCGGACCTGGAAGGTACCGAAGCCAACCAGGGTGACCGCATCGCCGTCCTTCAGCGCCTTGGTGACGGCAGCAACGACGGCATCGACAGCGCGGCTGGACTCGGCCTTGGTCAGGTCGGCAGCTTCAGCAACGGCATCGATCAATTCGGTCTTGTTCATTCTTTACAACTCCTTTGGCGGTGGGTTCCGCGTATTCGACAGGGAAGCAACCGCACGACGTCTGCATGCGGTTGCCATGTGGAAACGGTTCGCCGAATTCAGTGAGCGCTGACTGCGATCACTCATTCGCGAGTGCTGCTTTTATACCAGCGGCCCTACCCCCACGCAAGCTGGAAAGCCAGCAACGACGCGGGTTTCAAGCATTTCGACAGGACGCATCAATGCTTGACGCGCGCGTTTCCACTCGGTTTGGCCTTGCTGCGCACCGTGACGCGCTGCGCACTCTTGCGCGCCTTCTTGGGTGCCAGCGGACGTTCCAGCGCCAGATCGAGCACTTCATCGATGTACTTCACCGGCACGATCTCCAGATCGCGGGTGACGTTGGCGGGAATGTCGGCAAGATCCTTGCGGTTCTCATCAGGGATGATCACCGTGCGGATTCCGCCGCGCAGAGCAGCCAGCAACTTCTCCTTCAGGCCGCCGATCGCAGTGACGCGACCACGCAGGGTGATTTCGCCGGTCATCGCCACATCGGCGCGCACGGCCACCTTGGTCAGCATCGACACCAGCGAGGTGACCATTGCCGCACCGGCACTGGGGCCATCCTTCGGCGTCGCACCATCGGGCACATGCAGATGCACGTCGTGCTTCTGCAGGAAGTCCGCATCGATGCCGAAGCGCTCGGCACGCGAACGCACCACCGACAACGCCGCCGATGCCGATTCCTTCATCACGTTGCCGAGCTGGCCGGTCAGGATCAGCTGGCCCTTGCCCGGTACCAGCGTCGATTCGATCTGCAGCAGGTCGCCACCGACTTCGGTCCACGCCAGGCCCGTGACCAGGCCGATCTCGTTCTCTTCTTCGGCACGACCGAAGTCGAAGCGACGCACGCCCAGGTACTTGTCCAGGTTCTTGCTCGACACGCTCACCAGCGCCTTGGACTTGCGTGCGCCCTTCTTCGCCTTCGCCACCGGCTGCGGTCCACCCAGCGCGATCTCCTTCACCACCTTGCGGCAGATCTTGGCGATCTCGCGTTCCAGGTTGCGCACGCCGGATTCGCGCGTGTAGTAGCGCACGATGTCCTGGATCGCATCGCTGCCGATCTCCAGCTCTTCCGGCTTCAGGCCATTGGCCTTGATCTGCTTGGGAGCCAGGTAACGGGTGGCGATGTTGAGCTTCTCATCCTCGGTGTAACCGGGGATGCGGATGACTTCCATGCGGTCCAGCAGCGGACCCGGAATGTTGAGCGAGTTCGAGGTGGCCACGAACATCACTTCGGACAGGTCCAGGTCCACTTCCAGGTAGTGGTCGTTGAATGCGTTGTTCTGCTCGGGGTCGAGCACTTCCAGCAGCGCCGAGGACGGATCGCCGCGGAAGTCCATCGACATCTTGTCGATCTCGTCCAGCACGAACAGCGGGTTCTTGCTGCCGACCTTGTTGAGGTTCTGCACGATGCGGCCCGGCATCGAACCGACATAGGTACGACGGTGGCCACGGATCTCGGCTTCGTCGCGCACGCCGCCCAGCGACATGCGCACGAACTTGCGGTTGGTGGCCTTGGCGATGGACTGGCCCAGCGAAGTCTTGCCCACGCCCGGCGGCCCGACCAGGCACAGGATCGGGCCCTTCATCTGCTTCACCCGCGACTGCACCGCCAGATACTCAAGGATGCGTTCCTTGACCTTCTCCAGGCCGTAGTGATCGGCATCAAGAGTGTCCTGCGCGGCCTTGAGGTCCTTGCGCACCTTGCTGCGCTTCTTCCACGGCACGCCTAGCAGCCATTCCAGGTAGTTGCGCACGACCGCCGCTTCGGCGGACATCGGCGACATCTGCTTGAGCTTGTTGAGCTCGTTGCGCGCCTTGGTTTCCACCGGCTTGGGCATGCCCGCTTCGGCGATCTTGCGCGCCAGCTCTTCCAGTTCGCCCGGCGCGTCGTCCAGGTCACCCAGTTCCTTCTGGATGGCCTTCATCTGTTCGTTGAGGTAGTACTCGCGCTGGCTCTTTTCCATCTGCGACTTCACGCGGCCGCGGATGCGCTTTTCCATCTGCTGCACGTCGATCTCGCCGTCAACCAGACCGACCAGCATCTCCAGGCGTTCGCCCACGGCCAGCGTTTCCAGCAGGCGCTGCTTGTCAGACAACCGCACGCTGATATGCGCGGCGATGGTGTCGGCCAGGCGCGTCGGCTCATCGATGCCGGCCAGGGTCTGCAGCAGCTCCGGCGGCAGCTTGCGGTTGGTCTTGACGTACTGCTCGAACAGCGACATCAGCGAGCGGGCGATGGCCTCGATCTCGCGCGGCTCACGTGCATCGGTGGCGTCGATTTCGACGGCCTGGCCGTGCAGCGATCCATCGCGCTCGCTGACGCTGGTCACCTGCACGCGTGACAGGCCTTCGACCAGCACCTTGATGGTGCCGTCGGGCAGCTTCAGCAGCTGCAGCACCTGCGCCAGGGTGCCGACCTGGTAGAGGTCGGCGGCCTGCGGGTCATCGGTCTCGGCCGACTTCTGCGCCAGCAGCAGGATGCGCTTGTCCGCTTCCATTGCCTGTTCCAGCGCATGCATGGACTTGTCGCGGCCGACGAACAGCGGGATGACCATGTGCGGGAATACCACTACGTCGCGCAGCGGCAGGACCGGCAGGTCGAGGGTCTCACTTGGGGAACGGGCCATGGGGGCTCCAGGGAAGGGGAAAACCGTCTCCGGGAGGGCATCTTCCGGAGACAAAAAAAGCCGATGGCCCCGTTATGGGGCCATCGGCTTTCAGATGCAAGACGTTCCGAGAAAATTCTTTCTATTCAACAAGTTGAAAGAATCATTCGGCGCCAGCGGCCTTCTGTTCAGGGGCCGGTGGGGTCTGGTAGATCAGGTACGGCTCGGACTTGTGCTCGATCACCGACTCATCCACGACAACCTTGCTGACGTTTTCCTGCGACGGCAGGTCATACATGGTGTCCAGCAGGACCGATTCGACGATGGTACGCAGGCCACGGGCACCGGTCTTGCGCTTGAGCGCCTTCTTGGCGATGGCCGACAACGCGTCCGGACGGAACTCCAGCTCGACGTTCTCCATCTCGAACAGCTTCTTGAACTGCTTGGTGATGGCGTTCTTCGGCTCGGTCAGGATGCGGATCAGGGCCGGCTCGTCCAGTTCCTCCAGGGTCGCGACCACCGGCAGGCGGCCCACGAACTCGGGAATCAGGCCGAACTTGATCAGGTCTTCCGGCTCGACTTCGGCCAGCACCTTGCCGATTTCCTGCTTGCGCTCGGCGCTCTTGACCTTGGCACCAAAGCCGATGCCGCCCGAATCGTTGGAACGCGCCTGGATCACCTTGTCCAGCCCGGCAAACGCGCCGCCGCAGATGAACAGGATGTTCTTGGTGTCCACCTGCAGGAATTCCTGCTGCGGATGCTTGCGCCCGCCCTGCGGCGGCACGCTGGCCACGGTGCCTTCGATCAGCTTCAGCAGGGCCTGCTGGACGCCTTCGCCGGACACATCGCGGGTGATCGACGGGTTCTCGCTCTTGCGCGAGATCTTGTCGATTTCATCGATGTAGACGATGCCCTGCTGTGCCTTCTCGACGTCGTAGTCGCACTTCTGCAGCAGCTTCTGGATGATGTTCTCCACGTCCTCGCCCACGTAACCGGCTTCGGTCAGCGTGGTGGCGTCGGCCATGGTGAACGGCACGTTGAGCAGGCGGGCCAGGGTTTCGGCCAGCAGCGTCTTGCCCGAACCGGTCGGACCGACCAGCAGGATGTTCGACTTCGCCAGCTCGACTTCGTCGTTCTTCTGGCGGCTCTCGATGCGCTTGTAGTGGTTGTACACGGCCACGGCCAACGTCCGCTTCGCGCGGTTCTGGCCGATCACGTACTGGTCGAGCACCTCGAGGATCTCGCGCGGCTTGGGCAGCGAACTGCGCGCCGACTGCGCCTTTTCCTCAAGCTCTTCACGGATGATGTCGTTGCACAGCTCCACGCACTCATCACAGATGAACACGCTCGGACCGGCAATCAGCTTGCGCACTTCATGCTGGCTCTTGCCGCAGAAAGAGCAGTAGAGGATCTTGCCGGTGTCCGTGGAACGACCTTGGCGGTCTTCGCTCATGCTTCGCTTACCCAGTTACGCCACCCGCTGAACGGGGGTTCGATTCGAGAATAACACAGGGCCGGAGGGACATCAGTCCACCCGACCCTGCAGGAACGGGGCCTGCCATGGCCCCGAGGATGCCGGTCAGCCGGCCTGGATCGACTCTTCCGGACGACGCTCCAGGACCTGGTCGACCAGGCCGTAGGCGACCGCATCGACCGCGCTCTTGAAGTTGTCGCGCTCGGTATCACGCGCGATGGTCTCCAGCGACTGGCCGGTGTGCTTGGCCAGCACTTCGTTCAGGCGCGCACGCAGGGTCAGGATCTCGCGTGCGTGGATGTCGATGTCGGTGGCCTGGCCCTGGAAGCCGCCCAGCGGCTGGTGGATCATCACCCGCGAGTTCGGCAGGGCATAGCGCTTGCCGGCTGCACCGGAAGCCAGCAGCAGCGCGCCCATCGAGGCGGCCTGGCCGACGCAGATGGTGCTCACGTCCGCCTTGATGTACTGCATGGTGTCGTAGATCGCCATGCCGGCGGTGACCACGCCACCCGGCGAGTTGATGTAGATGCTGATGTCCTTTTCCGGGTTTTCCGCTTCCAGGAACAGCAGCTGCGCCACCACCACGTTGGCCATGTGATCGTCGATCGGGCCAACCAGGAAGATCAGGCGCTCCTTCAACAGGCGCGAATAGATGTCGTAGGCACGCTCGCCGCGGCTGGTCTGCTCGACCACCATGGGAACCATGTTCAGGGCTTTGGTTCGGTTGTCCATTTCGTGAGGTACCTATCTTGGGGGGAAACACCCCCGCGCCAGGGCTGGCGCGGGGTATCCGGCAATCCGCCAGGATTACTGGCGGATCGCGTCCTGGAACGACAGCTTTTCTTCAGTGTGCTGGGCGCGCTCGGCGATCCAGTCGATCACCTGCTCTTCCATCACGCGGTTCTGCAGGCCAGACATCAGCTGGGGGTCGTTGCGGTACATCTCAATGACCTGCTCCGGCTCTTCATAGGTCGAGGCGATCAGGCGCATCGTTTCATTCAGGCGCTTCGGCTCCAGGCGCAGGTCGTTGCTGCGGGCCACTTCGCCGACCACCAGGCCGACCAGCACGCGCTTGGCAGCAGCGTCCTTGAAGCCTTCGTGGGCGTCGGCCGGGATCTCGCCCGGGTTGCGGCCGCTGCGGCGGATCTGCTCGACCTGCTGGGCCAGCATGGCGCGGGCTTCGTTCTCGACCAGGCGCGGCGGCATTTCCACCGATGCGTAGGCCGCGATCAGCTGCTCGCCGACTTCACGACGCAGGCGGTTCATCAGCGCGCCCTTGAGCTCGCGCTCGAGGTTGGCACGGATGTCGCTGCGGAACTGCTCGACGTCGCCGCCCTTCACACCGAAGCTCTTGATGAAGGCTTCATCGACCGCCGGCACGACCGGCTCGGAGATGTCGGTGACCTTGACGGTGACCTGCACGGTCTTGCCCGCCAGCGCCGGCACGCGCCAGTCAGCCGGGAACTCGACGTCCAGGGTCTTCTCTTCGTCCTTGGCCATGCCGACCAGGCCCTGCTCGATGGTCTCGAACATCATGCCCTGACCGAGCACGATGCTGCCCTTCTCGGTGCCTTCCGCCGGCAGGCGCTCGTCACCGGCCTGCGACCAGGTTTCCAGTGCGACCAGGTCGCCGTCCTGTGCGGCACGGGTGACCGGCGACCAGCTGCGACGCTGGGTCTGCAGGTTTTCGATCATCTGGTCGATGTCGGCATCGGTGATCTCGGCGGTGTGGCGCACGACGGTCAGCTTGCTGACGTCGATGTCACCGAAGTCCGGCACCACTTCGACGGTGGCCACGAAGGAGAACTCGCCCTCGTCACCCTTGTCGATGCGCGGGCTGCCGACGATGCGCAGGTCGTGCTCGCGCACGGCGGCGTCGAAGGTTTCGCGCAGCAGGCCGTCCAGCGCCTCGCCACGGACCTGCGCGCCGAAGCGCTGCTCGATCACCTTGGCCGGCACTTTGCCCGGACGGAAACCCTTGATGCGGGTGGTGC
>NZ_QAIJ01000323.1:11174-20190 GCF_003060985.1 Stenotrophomonas sp. HMWF023 | reverse complement strand
TCGCCGGGCTGGGCATCCAGTTCCGTCCGTTCGTGGTCTGAGCAGGACCGGGACGCCTGCCATCGGCCGACGGCGCCTGATTACATTTCGTTACAGTTCGCGCAATCGACCGCCAATTCCTGCTGCAACGCAGCAGTTGGCGGAGGCGGTGTGCGCCTCGCCCTGACGTAAACCCCTGCTTTTGTTCACGTTTGGTGAAAGCGCGCGATGCGTAACGACACAAACCGACACGCGCTCTTTACAGAGCATTAACCAACGAGACTACTATCGGGTCATCGGCTCGGTCTTGGACCTGCCGATTCCTTCGACGCCCGTTTTGGCGTCCTTTGCACGACCCGAGAGAGAGAGCTCGTCATGACTTCACGCACCACCGCACTGGGGCAGGCCATCCGCTACGCCCTGGCAACCACTGCGACGCTGGCTGCGCTGCCGGCGTTCGCCCAGAGCAGCAGCACCGCCTCGCCGACCAACCTGGACCGCATCGAAATCACCGGTTCGCGTATCCGCCAGGTGGACGTTGAAACGGCGCAGCCGGTGCTGGCCCTGAGCCGTACCGATATCGAACGCCAGGGCTTCAGCTCCGTTGCCGACATCCTGCAGAACGTGACGGCGATGGGCAGCCCGGCGATCAGCCGCGCAAACGCGCTGAGCTCGGGCGAGAACACCGGCGGCACCTACATCGACATGCGCAACCTGGGCGCGCAGCGCACCCTGGTGCTGGTCAACGGCAAGCGCCTGGGCATCAGCACCTCGGGCCTGCAGGACGTGTCCTCGCTGCCGGTGTCGGCGGTGGAGCGTATCGAAGTGCTGAAGGATGGCGCCTCGGCCATCTACGGTTCCGATGCGATGGCCGGCGTGGTCAACATCATCACCCGTTCCAACGTCAACGGCGTGACCGCCAACGTCTACCACGGCCAGTACAGCGAAGGTGACGGCGCGCGCGACCGCTTCGACGTGGTGGGTGGCTGGAGCAACGACCGCGTGTCGCTGACGCTGGCGCTGGAACACTCCGAAGAAAAGAGCGTGTGGGCACGTGACCGTTGGTTCAGCAAGTACGGTACCAGCGACCACAACCCCAATGACCCCTCCAACTGGACCACGCTGAGCCAGTACGGCCAGATCACCGGCCTGAAGGGCCGCCCCGGCTGTACCGATACCCGGCTGGGCTGCGGCTACTCGCTCAACCGTGGTGCCGACCCGACCAATCCGGCCAATTACCACCTGACCGATGCGACGCCGTTCACCGGTGACGTCAGCAATGCCAACGACCAGATGCACGTCATGTACCCGATCAAGCGTGATTCGGTGTACTTCGATGGCCGCTTCAAGCTGACTGATGACATCAACCTGCGCACGGAGTTCGGCTACAACAAGCGTTCTTCCGAGCGCCAGATCGCCGGCTACCCGACCCAGTCCAGCTCGGTGTCCATTCCCAATGACCCGAACGCCACGGGCCAGATGTCCAGGGACAGCTACTTCAACCCGTTCGGCAGCCAGCACGGTTACGCCAACCCGACCGCAGTGTCCTGGAACCGCCGCACCTGGGAAGTGCCGCGCGTGAGCACCAGCGAACTGAAGACCTATCGTGCGGTGGTGTCGCTGGATGGTGCCTTCGAGATCGGCGAGCGCTACTTCGACTGGGACGTGGGCTACCAGTACAACCGCAACGAGCTGACCGCCACCGCCACCGGCAACCTGCACAAGAAGCGCGTGCGTGATGCCGTGGGCCCGTCGTTCCTCGACCCGGCCACCGGCAAGGTGATGTGCGGCCGCCAGGGCGCGGTCATCGATGGCTGCAAGCCGTGGAATCCGCTGGTGCCGTTTGGCAAGAACGACCCGAACGGCCTGACCGGCAACGAAGAGCTGCTGTCCTGGCTGTTCCCGTCCGAAAAAACCACCGGCCGCACCACCACCAAGAATGCGTTCGCCAATCTGTCGGGCAGCATCATGACCCTGCCGGCCGGCGACCTGGGCTTTGCCTTCGGCGTCGAAAGCCGCAAGGAAGATGGCAAGTACACGCCTGACGCGCTGGCCCAGACCGGTGCCACCACCAACCTGGCCGCTGGCCCGACCGGTGGCAGCTACACGGTGAAGGAAGCGTACCTGGAGCTCAACGTGCCGGTGCTGGCCGACCTGCCGGGTGCCAAGGAACTGAGCTTCAGCGCCGCAACGCGTTTCTCCGAGTACAACACCTTCGGCAACACCCTCAACAGCAAGTTCGGCTTCAAGTGGAAGCCGATCGACCAGCTGCTGGTCCGCGGCACCTGGGCCGAAGGCTTCCGTGCACCGACCATCAGCGACCTGTACGGTGGCGGTTCGGAAACCTTCGCGCAGTTCAGCGATCCCTGCGACACCGTGTTCGGCGCTTCCAAGAACAGTGCTGAAGTCCGCGGACGTTGCGCACGCGATATCGCCGATGCCGGCAACTTCCGTCAGCTGCGGCAGGGCAATACGCCGGTGACCACCGCGCAGGACGCAACGCCGACGCCGTTCGTATCCGGTTCCAACCCGCAGCTGACCCCGGAAACCTCGACCAGCAAGACGCTGGGCCTGGTGTGGAGCCCGACCTTCGTCAGCAACCTCAACGTTGCGCTGGACTGGTGGAAGATCCGCATCGACAACACCATTGTCGATGACAGCCCGAACCAGATCCTCACCGACTGCTACGAGCAGGGTATCGAAGCGCGTTGCAGCCGCTTCACCCGTGATGCGGCCACCGGCATCGTCACTGGCCTGAAGTTCGGCAACCGCAACGCCGGCTTCGCCGAGACCGAAGGCTACGACCTGGACGTCAGCTACCGCGTGGATACCAGCTACGGCAAGCTGAGCGCTGGCTGGACCAGCACCTACGTCAGCAAGAACGTGTACCGTTCGACCAACGACAGCGGCGTGGTGCCCACCCCGATCAACGGCGTGGCCAACACCATCGGCACCAGCACCAGCCTGGCCTTCCGGGTGCGTTCGAACCTGGTGCTGGGTTGGGATATCGGTGACTTCGGCGTCAGCTGGACCGCGCGTTACTACTCCGGCGTGAAGGAGCGTTGCCTCAACGCTACCCGCTACGCGGATGAGTGCTCCGATCCGGGCTTCATGGCACCGTGGATCAAGGGCACCCGCGATTACAACCAGCGTGGCGCGGTCACCTTCCACGACGTGCAGTTCCGTTACAACCTGCCGTGGGATGCCACCGTGTCGGTTGGCGCCAACAACGTGTTCGGCAAGGAAGGCCCGGTGATGTACAGCAAGCCGAATTCGTCGTTCTCCTACTACGGCGGCTACGACATCGGTCGTTTCATGTACATGAAGTACCAGCAGCGCTTCTGATCCACGCGCTGGCGTAACACCACGACCACGGCCCTTCGGGGCCGTGGTTTTTTTGTGCCCGCGCAGGTTGTCGCCATCCACATCGCTGTTGACGCTTCCAATCCAGCACCCCATCCCGGGCAAATCTTCAGCCGGAACACGAAATGACCTGGCAATCGATTGATTCGATTCCGCTTTGTACGAAAGCGTCATCGCCAATCCGGGCGTTCTCGGCGCATTCCTCTACTCCTCTCTGCGGGCCCTCACTAGGTTTGAACGTCCACCGCCCGCGGTGGAACTGGCGCAGCCCTGCTTGGCCGCGCACCGATGAATTGGAAGAGAGAGAGACCCATGACCATCCATATTCCCGAACTTGGGTTGGCGATCCGTCGCGCGCTTGCGATGACAGCCACCACTGCGTTGGCCGTTCCCGCATTCGCCCAGCATTCCGCTGAAGCCACCACCCTGGACCGCATCGAGATCACTGGCTCGCGCATCCGCCAGGTCGATCTGGAAACCGCACAGCCCGTGCTGACCATCAGCCGCGCTGACATCGAGCGGCAAGGCTTCAATTCCGTCGCCGACATCCTGCAGAACCTGACCGCAACCGGCAGCCCGGCACTGAGCCGCGCCAGCCCGCTCAGCGCTGGCGAAACCGCCGGTGGCAGTTACGTGGACATGCGCGGCCTGGGTGCGCAGCGCACGCTGGTGCTGATCAATGGCAAACGCCTGGGCATGACAACCAGTGGTTACCAGGACGTCTCCAGCATTCCTGCCGCTGCCGTGGAGCGCATGGAAGTACTGAAGGACGGCGCATCGGCCATCTACGGTTCCGACGCGATGGCCGGCGTGGTCAACATCATCACCCGCCGCAACGTCGAGGGCGTGACCGCCAGCGTCTACCATGGCCAGTTCAGCGAAGGCGACGGCGCCCGCACCCAGTACGACGTGGTTGCAGGCTGGTCGAATGAACGCGCCTCGATCAGCCTCGCCGCCGAGCATGTCGAAGAGAAGGGCGTGTGGGCGAAGGACCGGGACTTCAGTGCCTACACCTATACCGATCGTCATCCGGACGATGGTTGGACCACGGTCGGCCAGTGGGGCCGCATCACCGGCTTCAAGGGCCCGGGCTGCAGCAACAGCCGTGGCTGCAGCTATTCGCTCGACCGTGGCAGCCAGCCGGGAGGTCCGGACAGCTTCCATCTCAGCGACAACACGCCGTTCACCGGTGATGTCAGCAACAGCAACGAGCAGATGCACCTGCAGACACCGATCAGGCGCGACTCGATCTTCGTTGACGCGCGCGTGGATCTGAACGACCAGGTCCGCTTCAACACCCAGCTGGCCTACAACCAACGCACCACGAGGCGCCAGGTCGCCGGCTACCCGTTCCAGTCCGGCGCAGCCGGCATCACGCCGATGTCCGTCGACAGTTGGTTCAATCCGTTCGGCAGCCATCACGGCTACGAAACGCCCAGCGACGTGCACTGGAACCGCCGCACGTGGGAGATTCCGCGCGTCAGTACCAGCGAACTGACCTCCTGGCAGGGCGTGGCTGCGTTCGAGGGCAGCTTCGCGTTCGGCGGTCGCGATTTCGACTGGGAAGCCGGCTACCAGTACAACCGCAGCGAACTGACCCAACGCGCCACCGGCAACCTGCACAAGCAACGCGTCGCCGATGCCACCGGGCCGTCCTTCTACAATCCGGCCACCGGCAAGGTCGAGTGCGGTACACCGGAGGCGCCGATCAGCGGGTGCAGGCCCTGGAACCCGCTGGTGCCCTATGGCCAGGATGATCCCTATGGCCTGACCGGCAACCCGGAACTGCAGGACTGGTTGTTCCCCGAGGAACTCAGCCGCGGCCGCACCACAACCCGCAACCTGTTCGCCAGCCTCAGCGGCAGCCTCGCCACGCTTCCTGCCGGCGAACTGGGCTTCGCGGTGGGTGCGGAGAGCCGCCACGAAGACGGCCGCTTCGTCCCCGATGCGCTGGCACAGACCGGTGCCACCACCAACCTGGCCGCAGGCCCCACCGGTGGTGGCTATCGTGTCGACGAGGCCTACCTGGAGCTGAGCGTGCCGGTGCTGCACGACCTGGCCGGTGCGCGTGAGCTGAGCCTGAGCGCCGCTACCCGATACTCGGACTACACCACCTTCGGCGGCACCCTCAACAGCAAGTTCGGCTTCACCTGGAAGCCGATCCACCAGCTGCTGGTCCGCGGCACGTGGGCCCAGGGCTTCCGCGCACCGACCATCTCCAATCTGTATGGCGGTGGTTCTGAAACCTTCACCACCGGCTTCCGCGATCCCTGCGACACCGTCTACGGTGCTGCGGCCAGCAGCCCGGAGGTGCGTGCACGCTGCGCCGCCGACATCGCCAACGCTGACAGCTACCGCCAGCTCGGCCAGGGCAACGAGCCGATCACCGGCAGCAGCGGGCAGACGCCGCGGGCCTTCACCAACGGCTCCAACCCCGACCTGGAGCCGGAGACCTCGACCAGCCGCACACTGGGCCTGGTCTGGAGCCCGACGTTCGCCGAAGGGCTGAACATCGCGCTGGACTGGTGGAAGATCCGCATCGAGAACACCATCGTCGCAGACCACCCCAACAACATCCTTCGCGACTGCTACGAGTTGGGCATCGCCGAACGTTGCGGCGGTTTCACCCGTGACCCGGAACTGGGCATCGTCGACAAGCTCAACTATGGCAACCGCAACAGCGGCTTCCGCCAGGCCGAAGGCTATGACCTGGAGATCGGCCACAAGCTCGAAACCCGCTGGGGCACGCTGCGCGCCGATTGGAGGACAACCTATGTGGTTGCCGCCGAGGAACGGACCACCAACGAGGCGGATGTGCCGCCGATTCCCAGCAATGGCATCGCCACCAACGGAGGTATCGGCTTCCGGGTCCGCTCCAACGCATCGCTGGGCTGGGAGCAGGGCAACCTGGGCCTCACCTGGAGCCTGCGTTACTTCTCCGCCGTCAAGGAACGCTGCCTGGACGCAAGCGGCCATCCGGACGAATGTTCCGATCCGGACCAGCGCGCGCCCTGGTACAGCGGCAGCCGCGATTACAACCGACGCGGCTCGGTCACGTTCCATGATGTACAGGCGCGCTACAACCTGCCATGGAACGCCACCGTTTCGATCGGCGCCAACAATGTGTTCGCCCGCCAGGGACCGATCCTGTACAGCCAGCCCAGTTCCAACTTCTCCTACTACGGCGGCTTCGACATCGGTCGCTTCGTCTACATGAAGTACCAGCAGCGCTTCTGATCCACACGCTGGCGCAACGCCACGACCACGGCCCTTCGGGGCCGTGGTTTTTCTGTGCCCCTGAACTACGCAGGCAGCGCTCTGCCCGGCGGTCATCTCGCTGTCGCAAAGCGGTCATGTCGGCTACATCGCAAGGCCCGAGCATGCGTAAAACCGGAGGCCCGCCATGCGCTATGCCATCGTCACCGAAACCTACCCGCCGGAGATCAACGGCGTCGCACTGACCGTGCAGGGCCTGGAGCAGGGATTGCGCGCCGCCGGCCACGAGGTCGACCTGATCCGCCCTCGACAGGCCAGCGAAGCGCTGGATGCGGTACCGGGCACCCTGCTGGTACCGGGTGCGGCGCTGCCTCGCTATCCGGGCCTGCGCTTCGGCCTGCCGGCACCGATCCGGCTGGGCCGGCACTGGCGGCAGCAGCGCCCGGACGCGATCTACGTGGCAACCGAAGGTCCGCTGGGCTGGTCGGCACTGCGCACCGCGCGCCGCTTGGGCATTCCGGTAGCCACCGGGTTCCACACCCGCTTCGACGAATACCTGCCCGACTATGGCGTGGCGTGGCTGCAGTCGGCGGCAATGCGCTGGATGCGCCGCTTCCACAACCAGGCCGATGCGACCCTGGTGCCCACCCGCGAACTGCAGGAATTCCTGACCGAGCAGGGTTTCGAGCGTGTGCGCCTGCTCGCGCGAGCGGTCGACAGCCAGCAGTTCGACCCGTCGCGCCGCGACCCGGCGCTGCGCGAGGAATGGGGCATCGATGGCACGGGGCTGGCAGCAATCTACGTTGGCCGCATCGCCGCCGAAAAGAACCTCGGCCTGGCGGTGAAAGCCTTCCGCAAGCTGCAGCAGGTGCGCCCGAAGGCACGTTTCATCTGGGTCGGCGATGGCCCGGCGCGCGAGAAGCTGGCGCATGAGAATCCTGATTTCATCTTCTGTGGCATCCAGCGCGGCGATGCCCTCGCCCGCCATTTCGCCAGTGGCGACCTGTTCCTGTTCCCCAGCCGCAGCGAGACATTCGGCAACGTGACCCTGGAAAGCATGGCAAGCGGCCTGGCCACGGTCGCTTTCGACTACGGCGCGGCCCGCGAGTACCTGCGCAACGGCGAGAACGGTGCGGCAGTGGATGACGACGAGCAGTTCGTGCAGGCAGCGGTTCAACTGGCTGCCGATGATGCCCTGCGCCGCGAACTGGGCGGCAACGCGGCACGGGCGATGAAGCGGCTGCACCCGCAGCAGGTGGTGGCGGAGTTTGAAAACCTGTTGGCGGAACTGGCCAGCGCGCGGAGGAGCGGACATGCGCACCACGCCGCTTGAGCTGCTGGCCGGTCGCGAAGCTCGCTTGTGTCGCCGTGCCAACCACTACTGCCGACGTCGCCGCGTGCGTCGCGTCTTCTCGATCATCAGCCGGCTCGGCGATGGCGTGTTCTGGTACGTGTTGATGGGCGCACTGGTGCTCATTGATGGCTTCGATGGCCTGCGTGCATCGGTGCACATGGCCGCCACCGGCCTGGCCGCACTGCTGCTGTACAAGGGGCTGAAACGCTGGACCCGGCGACCACGACCGTACGCCGCCGACCTGCGTATCCGTGCCTGGGTGGCGCCGCTGGATGAATTCAGTTTCCCGTCCGGGCATACCCTGCACGCGGTGTCGTTCACCATCGTCGCGCTGGCCTACTACCCCTGGCTGGCACCGCTGCTGGTGCCCTTTACCTTCGGCGTGGGCCTGTCGCGCGTAGTGCTGGGCCTGCACTATCCGAGCGACGTTCTGGCGGCCACCGGCATCGCTGCACTGCTGGCCTCGGCCAGCCTGGCCTGGCTGCCGTTGCCGGTGTGATGCCCTGCGGTGGGGCAGAGCCCTGCGCTACCGGCGAAGCGATGCCCTAGAATATCGTCATGACCACGCTGTTCATCTCCGATCTGCATCTGGACCCCAGCCGTCCGGCCATCACCGACCTGTTCCTGCGCTTCCTGCGCGAGGAGGCGCCTGGCGCCGACGCGCTGTACATCCTTGGCGATCTGTTCGAAGCCTGGATCGGCGATGACACGCCCTCGGCCGCAGCCGATGCGGTAGCCGATGCACTGAAGGTACTGTCCGACAGCGGCGTGCCGGTGTTCTTCATCCGCGGCAACCGTGATTTCCTGCTCGGCGAAGACTATGCCCGCCGCGCCGGCCTGCGCATCCTGCCCGACCCGTGCATGATCGAGCTGTACGGCCGCCCGGTGCTGCTGCAGCACGGCGACCTGCTGTGCACCGATGACATTCCCTACCAGCAGTTCCGCGCCCAGACCCGCGATCCTGTCTTCCAGGCGCAGTTCCTGTCGCAGCCGCTGGAAGCGCGCATCGCCTTCGCGCAGAAAGCACGCGATGCCAGCCAGGCGCGCCAGTCGGAAATGAAGCAGGGCGACCGTGCGCAGTTTGAAACCGTCACCGACGTGGCC
>NZ_QAIJ01000323.1:5858-11164 GCF_003060985.1 Stenotrophomonas sp. HMWF023 | reverse complement strand
TCGCCCGGCGATCCACACCCTGCAGGCCGGCGGACGCAGCTGCACCCGCATCGTGCTGGGGGACTGGTACGAACAGGGCTCGGTGCTGCGCGTGGATGCCAACGGCTCGACCCTGGATACGCTCAGCCGCGACTGATGGATCGCAGGGTGCCAACCAAGGTTGGCATCTACCAGAGCAGGTGTACCCGCCCAGGTAGACGCCGACCCTGGTCGGCGCTTGGCCTCAGCGGAAGGCCGCGATGGTGGCCTTGGTATTGACCAGCACGCGCTGGTTGTCGGCACTGCTGGCGATGCCCATCGGCACGCCGTTGTAGCTGATGTTCGGATTGGACCAGTAGTTCAGACGCGGGCAGCCGGCTGAGCAGTCGTAGGCCATGATCGTGCGCCAGCGCGATCCGCTGGCCGGCTCATAGCGATAGCCATGGCCATAGGCATACGGTGACGTGCTCGGATCACTGGCGATATCGTGCCGTGCGCTCTGCAGGTGGCCGATTTCATGGGCGAACGAGTAGTAGCCGGTGGCGCAATCCCAGTACACCGCGGCAAACGCCGTCGATGCGGTGGAGCCGATGCCCGAGGCCAGCCCGCAGTAGCTGGTGTTGTTGATCAGCAGTACGCCGACGTCGGCCGCGGTGCTGTTGCGGCTGGTGTGGATGCTGTCCATGTAGCCGTCGCTGGTGCCACGGAAACGCGACAGGTCGGTGGTGAAATTGCCCGACTCGGTATAGCTGGTGGTTTCATAACCGGCCAGCTGCAGGGTCAGGCCCACGTTGCTGTTGGTGTACCCCTGGTTGGATTCGGCGACGGCCAACTGCACCAGCGACTGCATGTTGCCGCCGTACGCGGTCACCGCAGCGTTGGTCGCCACTACCAGCACGCGGATGGTCGCCGGGCTTCCCGACGAGGCCTGTGCGGTGCCGAGGCGATCATTGGCCGGCATGGCGATCTTCGGCAACTGGTTGTAATCGGCCGGATGGTCGGCCGGCATCCGTGATTCATCCACCTCGACCAGCACGTGGCGGTTGCCGAGCGGACGCAGGCGATACAGTTTGCCGTCCTTGCGGATCGAGCCGGTGAGGGTATTGCCCGAGCGCACCAGGATCAGCGAGTTGCCCGGATCATCCTGGCCATTGGACGTGGCCGCCTGCAGGCGATCGGACGGCGCGCGCAACTGGCCGTACCAGACGCTGCCACCATCCGGCAGCGCCTCGACCTTGCTGCGAACGGCCTGCACCTTCTGCCCGAGCAGCTCGAATTCCAGCTGCGACTGCGCAGTGGCGGTGGCATCGACACGCACTTCCTGTACGGCGGCGGTGGACGGGGTGGCCAGCAAGCGCCCGAGTGCCGGCTCGCTGGTGGCCGATGCACGGCTGAGCACGGTGACCGGCTCGAACAACGGCGCCGCGCTCGCGGCCGCCGCTACCGACAATCCCAACAACAGACCACCTGTCGCTTTACCTATCGATCTGGACATCATCTTGTCGCTCCTTGGAGTGAAGTAGACAGCGTTGATGCAGCACGACCCGGGGTGCCGGGTTCGGCCATCAGGCCTGCGCAGGGCGTGTGAATTCAATAGCTCTTGACAGGCAGAGTCGCGATCTGTGATCCAGCGCATCCGGGTTCAGCGAGGTCAAAAGCGTCATTACACTTCTTCAACACGTGGCTTTCGCGCTACCGTGACGCAGCCACGACAAGGGATGCACATGCCGCCAGGACAGCAGCACAGCACCGACAGCGACGAACGCGGCCTGCTGCGGATCGGACTGTTCTTCGATGGCACCCGCAACAACGCGCACAACCTGGCCCAGGGTCACCGGCAGGTGCCGCGACCGCGCCCTGCCCTGCTCCGCGCCGATGACGATTCGACCTACCAGAGCCGGCTGACCAGCAGCTACGACAACGGCGCCACCAACATCGCGCGCCTGCACCAGTTGTATCCGGACAGCCGACGCACACCGGGCAGCGCACCTTCGCTGGCGATCTATGTTGAGGGTGTCGGCACCCGCGACGATGCCGAGGACGACCTGATCGGCCTGGCTTTCGGGATTGGCGCCAGTGGCGTGCAGGCAAAGGTGCAGCGTGCATTGCAGGTGTTGCTGCCGGCGGCACTGTCGGCACTTGCCTCGCAGTGGCGCGTGCCGCTGCGCAGCGTGCAGCTGGATCTGTTCGGCTATTCGCGGGGCGCAGCCGCCGCACGCGACGTGGCCAACCACCTGCGCGGGTGGGATGCCGCGCACTGGCGGCAGCTGCTGCAGCAGGCAGGGCTTTCGTGCAGTGCCGACTTCGCCCTGCCGCGGCCAACACTGCGCTTCATCGGCCTGTTTGACACGGTGGTTGCCGTCAACGGCGGCCGCGCCGACGAGCACCCCCGCATCGCCCTGCCCGCGGGCATCGCCGAGGCTGTGTTGCAGCTCAGCGCGCGCGATGAGCATCGCCAGCACTATGCGTTGACCACGGTGGCACCGACCCATCCCGAAATCGCACTGCCCGGTGTGCACGCCAGCATCGGTGGAGGCTACGACCAGGTGGAGGAAGGGCCCAAGCTGCTCAGCCGGCCGCGACGGCAGCAGCTGCGCCGGCCCGGCGTGGAGGACTACCAGACACCGCCACTGGCCCTGCTGCAGGCGACGACCGCCTACGCGGAAGCACAGGCCGACGCCGAACGCTGGCGGCAGCAGTTGGGGCTGAACCCGAAGGAAGTGTGGGTCGATGTCTGGCACCAGTGGCAGCAACAACGCCGCGCCGGCAGCCGCAGCGTGCTGATGTCGCCGGTGCTGTACGTCACCGCTGCGGTGGTGCTGCACCGGCGCATCGATTGGCGTTATCAGCTGGTTGCGCTGCAGGTGATGCAGAAGCACGCTGTCGATGCCGGTGTGACCTGGACCGCCGACGCCGCCGAGGTGGCGGGTTGGGAGCTGCCTGGTGCGCTGCAGCCGATCGCGCGCCGCCTGATCGCCGGCCAGCCGCTGACCCCGACGCAGGAAGCGTTGCTGCGCCGCCGTTACCTGATGCAGTCCGCGCACTGGAATTTCGATGCGCTGGGCGATACCGCCCTGACCTACACCGCCGATGCCGGTGTCAGCGAGTTGCCGTATCGCCCTGGGCCGGGGCTGTTCTACATCAACCGACCGACGGTGGATGGCAGGCGCGTGGTGTTGCCGAACGGGTGAACGGCATCCACGCATGGCGTGGATCTACGGGATCCGCTCAGTAGATCCACGCCATGCGTGGATGATGGATCAACCGACGCCGGTCAACCCGCCTGTTCGATCAGATTGGCGAGCTCATCCGCATCGAAACCGGCCAGCAGGCGTGCCTCGATATTGAACGGCCCGTGCAGGTAGCCGCCGGCATACTCGATCAGCAGTTCCTTGAAACGTGCGCGCGGTTCGACGCCGGCGCGCTCGCAGTACCAGCGGAACCAGCGCGAACCGGCAGCAACGTGTGCAACCTCCTCGCGCAGGATCACTTCCAGCACGTCAGCGGTTTCGCCGTCGCCGACATTGCGCAGCTTGTCGATCATGCCCGGGGTCACGTCCAGCCCACGCGCTTCCAGCACGCGCGGCACCAGCGCCATGCGTGCCAGACCATCGTGTGCAGTCTTCTCGCACATTTCCCACAAGCCGTTGTGCGCAGGGAAATCGGCGTACTCATGGCCGTGTGCCAGCAGGCGCTCGCGCAGCAGCATGAAGTGGCGCGATTCGTCGTCGGCGCAGCTCACCCAGTCGGCATGGAACGCCGCCGGCAGACCGCGGAAGCGGTACACCGCGTCCCAGGCCAGGTCGATCGCATTGAGCTCGATATGGGCGATGGCGTGGATGAACGCCGCGCGCCCCTCCACACCGCCAAGGCCGCGCCGGGGTACTTCACGCGGATGCACCATCAGCAGCTGCGGCGGTCGGCCCGGCATGCGGATCGGTTCGGCTGGCGGCGCATCGGCCGGTACGTTCAACCGGCCGGCGCGGAACGCAGCGGCGTAGGCCTGGGTCAGTGCGACCTTGCGCAGGGGATCGGCTTCGGCCAAGCACTGCTGCGCAGCGCGCAGCAGATTGCCGCCGACGTCAGGCACGTCGATCACCACCTGGACCTCAGGCGCGGCGCTTGTGCTTGGCGTCGTCCGAACGCAGCTGCTGGATGCGCTCGAAGTAGCCCGGCTCGATGCCCGTCGGGTAATGCCCGTTGAAGCACGACGAATCGAAGTTGCGCAGCGCCGGATTGCCTTCGCTCACCGCCGCTTCCATGTCTTCGATGTCCTGGTAGATCAGCCAGTCGCAGCCCAGGTGGGCTTCGATTTCCTCGATGCTGCGGTTGTGCGCGACCAGTTCTTCAGCGGCCGGCATGTCGATGCCGTAGATGTTCGGGTAACGCACCGGCGGCGCGGCGCTGGCCAGGTAGACCTTGCGCGCGCCGGCATCTCGCGCCATCTGCACGATCTGCTGGCTGGTGGTGCCGCGCACGATCGAGTCGTCCACCAGCAGCACCACGCGGTTGCGGAATTCCAGGTGGATCGGGTTGAGCTTGCGGCGCACCGACTTCACCCGTTCGCCCTGGCCCGGCATGATGAACGTGCGGCCGATGTAACGGTTCTTGATGAAGCCTTCGCGGTACTTCACCCCGAGCACGTTGGAGATCTCCAGCGCAGCATCGCGCGAGGTGTCCGGGATCGGGATGATGGTGTCGATGTCGTGGTCCGGGCGCAGGCGCAGGATCTTCTCGCCCAGCTTGATGCCCATGCGCATGCGCGCCTTGTGCACCGACACGTTGTCGATCATCGAATCGGGGCGTGCGAAGTACACGTACTCGAAGATGCACGGGGTGTGTTCGGCCGGCTCGGCGCAGATTTCCGAGAACAGTTCACCGCGCGCGGTGATCACCAGCGCTTCGCCCGGCTGCACGTCACGCACGCGCTGGAAGCCCAGCACGTCCAGCGCGGCGGACTCGGAGGCCACGATGTACTCGTCACCCTCGGCGTGGCTGCGCTTGCCCAGCACCAGCGGGCGGATGCCATGCGGATCGCGGAAAGCGACCAGGCCCAGGCCCAGCACCACGCTGACCACCGCATAGCCGCCCTTGCAGCGACGGTGCACGCCGGCCACCGCGCGGATGGCGGCTTCCGGGCTGAGCTGGCGCTGCTGTTCCAGTTCGTAGGCGAACACGTTCAACAGCACTTCGCTGTCCGAATCGGTATTGACGTTGCGGCGGTCCTGCTCGAACACCTGCTGGCGCAGGTCCTCGGTGTTGATCAGGTTGCCGTTGTGGGCCAGCGCGATGCCGTACGGCGAATTGACGTAGAACGGCTGTGCCTC
>NZ_QAIJ01000323.1:4360-5843 GCF_003060985.1 Stenotrophomonas sp. HMWF023 | reverse complement strand
GTCCATGCCTTCCGAACCGGCGGTCGGGTAACGCACATGGGCGATACCGACGCTGCCTTCCAGGGTGGACATGGTGCGTGCATCGAAGACATCGCGGACCAGGCCGGTGGCCTTCTGCACCCGCAGGCGGCTGCCGTTGACGGTGGCGATGCCCGCCGCGTCCTGGCCGCGATGCTGGAGGACGGTCAAGCCGTCATACAACTGCCCGGCGACGTTCTGGTTGCCGACGATTCCGACGATGCCACACATGATGCGAGGTCTCCGCTGGGCTGTGCCCAGTTACAAGGAAGGTGGCCGTGCCTGGCCAGAGTTGTCGCCGCGTCTGCGGTCGACATTGGCCGGGTCGCCCGGCTCGATGCTGCCCGGTAGTGCTGGGGCGTCCGGGCGCACTTCGGCCGGATCATATGCCTCGCCCTGTTCCGCCTTCGCAGGCCGCAGCCATCCGCTGCCCGCCACTATCTGACCGAGTACGCCATTATCGCCTGTCGCCCCCGGCTTGCCCACTCCGGCGCTGGCGCTTTTGCCAAGCTCCATCAACGCAGATGGGGACAGTGCGTCCATCGGCAAGGCCTTGGGCAGCAGGTCGGCCCCCGGCACCTGCCAGTGCGGCAGCTTGCTGTTCATCCAGCCCACGGCCGGGTTCAGCACCGGACGCAGCGCCGAGCCGCGCCAGGAGGGTTCGGCGGTGAGTGGGGTGAAGCCGCCCAGCAACAGCAGCACGGCCGCGATGAGGCCCCCACGCACGGCACCCAGGACACCGCCCAGCAGGCGGTCCAGGCTGCCCAGCATGTTGCGGTGGACGATGGCCTTGATGACCATGCCGATCACGGCGACGACGATCATCACGCCGATGCCGACGCTGAGGTAGCCGCCGATGAAATGCTCGCCCCCGGGCGCGGCCGGTGCCGCCCACCAGCGCGCGGCGTCGTTGCCGAAGGCGAAGGCCGCCCAGGCGGCCACCAGCCACGATACGGTGCCGATGACGATGCCGACGAAGCCGCGCAGCAACCCGAGCAGGGTGGAGGCGGCGATCACGATCAGCAGCACCACGTCGATCATGGCGCTCCGTTCCTTCGGCGGCGCTCGCAACGGGGCTGCGTACAGGTCATGGGTGCGGTCGCACCATGCCGGCCACGCCGACCTTGGCGGCGACCTGCGCCTTCAACTGTTCGGCATCGGCACGGTTGGCGACCGGCCCGACGCGGACCCGGTGCAGGCTGCCCTTTTCGGTGCGCACCTGCTCGACGAAGGCGCTGAAGCCTGCCGCACGGACCTTGTCGCGCAAGGCGTTGGCATCGTTGGCCTGGCCGAATGCGCCGAGCTGGACGGCAAAACCCACCCCGCTGGCAGCTGGTGCGGCCGGCGCAGTCGGCGGGGTGGCCGGCTTGCTGGCGGTCGCTTCGGGCTTGGGCTCGGGCTTCGGTTCCGGCTTTGCCACGGGCTTGGCCGGTTCCGGCTTGGTGGCAGGCGCTGTTGCTGCAGT
>NZ_QAIJ01000323.1:492-4319 GCF_003060985.1 Stenotrophomonas sp. HMWF023 | reverse complement strand
GCCGGCCCGCTTCGGCCTGCGCACGATCAGCATACGGTCCAACGCGCACGCGCCAGGCCGGACGACCGTTGATCGATGCGGTCTCGATGAAGCCCGGAAGCTGCGAGCGCTTCAGGTAGGCGACCACCGCATCGGCATCGGCCTGGCTGCCGTAGGCGCCGAAGGTCACCGCGTAGTTGCCGGCGGCGACCGCTGGCGAGGTGTCCACGGTCGGCGGCGCAGCCGGTGCGGCGGCCTCCTCGACGGGACGGGCCTGGCCGCTCTGCAATCCGGTGGCGCCACCAGCAGGCGCGACCAGCGGCAGTTCGCGGGTTTCGAACTGGCCATCGGCCGGCGCATCGGGCGCGGCGATCGGCACATTGGCCACACCGCTGTCCGGGGCCGGGCCCTTGACGAGCATCGGCAGGAAGATGACGGCCAAGGCCACCAGGACGATGGCACCAATCAGACGCTGTTTCAGGGGCGTATCCACGTAGGGCAGGCGGCAGGCTGGACGTTGCGGTCGATTATACGGGTGCTGGACCGGGCGGCGTCGGTAATGGCTGAACGGCGGTCAGGCGGGGGCCTGCAGCCATTGCAGCGCAGCGGCAGCGGTATGGAAGGAGCCGAACACCAGTACCCGGTCGCCGCGTTCGGCACGGGCCAGCACCTGCGCCAGCGCCTGTTCGACCGTGTCGGCCAGCGCCGCAGTAGCTGCGGCGGTATCGGCCAGGCACGCCTGCAGCTGCGTCGCACTCTGTCCGCGCGGGCCATCCAGCCCGGCCAGGGTCCAGTCGCTCACCACGTCCTGCAGAGCCTGCACCACGCCCACGGCGTCCTTGTCCTGCAGCGCGGCGTACACCGCCAGGGTGCGCCCGGGGATAGCCTCGGCCTTCAGCGCGCGCGCCAGCTGGCCGGCCGCCTGCGGGTTGTGACCGACATCGACGCGAACCTGCACGCCATCGCGCTCGAACGCCTGCAGGCGCCCGGCGATGCGCGCCGCGGCCACGCCTGCGGCCCATGCCGCGCGCGGCACCGGCTTGTCCAGTGCACGCAGCGCAGCGATCGCCGCACCGGCGTTGGCCAGCTGGATCGGCCCGGCCAGCGCCGGGGTCGGCAGCTCCAGGCGGGTACCGACATCGCGCCAACGCCAACGCTGCGCATCGATCGGTTCGTAGAAGTAGTCGCTGCCACCGCGGATCGCATTGGCACCTACCAGGTAGGCGCGCGCCAGCACGCTCGACGGCGGATCGGTCTCGCCCAGGATCACCGGCTTCCAGCCGCGGATGATGCCGGCCTTCTCGGCACCGATGGCCTCGCGGTCCTCGCCCAGCCATTCGGCGTGATCGATGTCCACGGTGGTGATCACCGACACGTCGGCGTCGACGATGTTGACCGCATCCAAACGGCCGCCCAGGCCGACTTCCAGCACCGCCAGATCGAGATCGGCATCGGCGAACAACTGCAGCGCGGCCAGCGTTCCGTACTCGAAATAAGTCAGCGTCACATCACCACGCGCTGCCTCGACCGTGTTGAACGCAGCGACCAGTGCGGCGTCGTCGGCGTCCTGGCCATCGATGCGCACACGCTCGTTGTAGCGCAGCAGGTGCGGTGAGGTGTACGCACCGACCTTCCAGCCCGCAGCGCGCGCGATGGCTTCGATGAAGGCAACGGTGGAGCCCTTGCCGTTGGTACCACCGACCACGATGGTGTGCCTGGCCGGCGTGCCCAAGCCCATCGCGGTGGCCACGGTGCGCACGCGCTCCAGTCCCATGTCGATGGTGGCCGGGTGCTGGCGTTCAATGTAATCCAGCCATTCGGCCAGAGTGGTCGGGGTGTTCTTCACGGCAAGGCTTCCAACAGGTACAGGTGGTTCAGGACAGGAAATTCAGAGGGCGCGGTGCTTGGCTTCGCCGAAGAACGGCGTGTGGTGGGCGCAGTCGTTCAGGCGCACCACTTCCAGGCTGTCCAGGTCAGCGCCTTCAAGCAGATTGAGGGTGGTCGGTGCCTGACGGAAGGTCCAGAGGCGGGAAATCGGCAGGCCCAGCACCTTGCACAGGATCACCCGGTTGACCGCGTCGTGGGCGACCACCAGCAGCGTGTCGTGTTCGCCAAGTCCTTCGGCGGCACGGGCCAGGCCGCGCCAGCTGCGCTCCAGCACCAGGCGCAACGATTCGCCGCCCGGCATCAGCACGGTGTCCGGCTCAGTGCGCCAGGCCTGCAGGCGCGACGGATCTTTTTCGTTGATTTCGCTGGCCAGCAGACCTTCCCACTCACCGTGGGCAATTTCCTGCAGTTCCGGCTCGGTCAGCAGCATGTCGGCGCGTGCAGCGCCAAGGGCCAGCTGCGCGGTGCGCTGGGCGCGCGACAGCGGCGAGGCCACCGCACGGGTGATGTCCACCGATGCCAGACGGGCGCCAAGCGCCTGGGCCTGGGCCTCACCGATGGGCGAAAGCGGGATGTCGATCTGGCCTTGGTAGCGGCCTTCGGCGTTCCACGGCGTTTCGCCGTGACGGGCAAGCAGGATGCGCATGCGAACAAGGGGTCCTTGGGGGAGGAGTTCCGGCGCAGTGTTCACATCCTGTGAAGTACGCGGAACGGGGATGATACCTGTTCGGCGGACCGGGCCGGACGGGGCATGAAAAAACCCCGCGACTGGCGTCGCGGGGTTTCAGGTTTCCTACGGATTCCGCCGGGCATGGCCCGGCGCTACCGGAGGCGGCCAGTAGATCCACGCCATGCGTGGATAGACCGCCAGCGACCGCAGACGGATCATTTCGCCAGGTTCAGTTCCTTCAGCAGCTGCGGCGCCGGCGCCACCTCCTGCATGATCCACTGCATGTAGCGGCTGTCGACGGCGATCATGCGGGTCATCACCGGGTCGAACACCCAGTTGGAGCTGACCGATTCCCAGTTGCCGTCGAAGGCCAGGCCGACCAGCTTGCCGTTGGCATCGAGCACCGGCGAGCCGGAGTTGCCACCGGTGATATCCAGGTTGGACAGGAAGTTGACCGGCACCGAACCGATCCGCTTGTCCTCCAGGCCGCCATAACGCTTGGCCTTGACCGCATCCAGCAGCGCCTTCGGCGAGTCGAAGGGATCTTCACCGGTTTCCTTCGCCGCAACACCTTCCAGGGTGGTGAACGGGGTGTACTTCACGCCGTCCTTGCCATAGCCCATGACGTTGCCGAAGGTGATGCGCAGCGACAGGTTGGCATCGGGGTAGACGAACTCGCCCTGGCTCTTCTTGTAGTCGGCCACGGCCTGCAGGTACAGCGGACGCGCGGTCAGCGATTCGCCTTCGCGGATCTTCTTCTGCTCTTCCTGCTTCAGCAGCGCCGGCATGACCGCCACTGCGTACTGGATGGCCGGATCGGTGCTGGCTTCAAACGCCGCGCGATCGGCCTTGAACCACTTCAGGCGGTTGTCCAGGCTGCCCAGCTCGGTGCCGCCCAGCTTGGTCACCAGCGACTTCACGGCAGTGGCATCGCTGCCGGCCAGCCACTTGTTCAACACTTCGTTGTCGCGCTGCGCGGCCGGCAGGGCCACGTACTGGTCGAGCCAGTAGGCCTGCAGCTGCTGGTCCATCTTCGCCACGTAGCGGCGATCCATCTGCTTCAGCCCACCTTCGATGGTGGTCAGGTCACGTTCCTGGTAGCCGGCTTCGCGCTCGGCGTCCGGCTTGCTGCGCTCGATCGACAGGCGGTACAGGGTGATCGCCGCGCCGACGGCCGAGGTGTTGTTAAACTGGCCAACGAACAGGTCGCGCTCGCGCGTCGACTTGCTGGTGTCCAGGTGCTGCAGCAGCTGCGCGTGCGCAGCCAGCGCCGGCTTGCCGGCAGCGCCCT
>NZ_QAIJ01000323.1:0-482 GCF_003060985.1 Stenotrophomonas sp. HMWF023 | reverse complement strand
CGTCGGCGATCATCTTCAGCACCGCGTTGTAGTGGCGGGCGATGGTCGGGTAGGTGAAGCTGGCGGTTTCGTTGAACTCACCGGCCAGCGCGTAACGGTTGGTGCGGCCCGGGTAGCCGGCCACCATCACGAAGTCGTCGGCGCCCAGCGGCGTATCGGCGAACTTCAGGAAGTGCTTGGGCTGGTACGGCACGTTGTCGGCCGAGAACGCCGCCGGCTTGCCGTCCTTGCCGACGTAGGCGCGGTAGAACGAGAAATCACCGGTGTGGCGCGGCCACATCCAGTTGTCGACGTCGCCGCCGAACTTGCCGACGCTGCCCGGAGGTGCATAGACCAGGCGCACGTCCTTGATTTCCAGGTTGCGGAACAGGCGGTAGGTGTTGCCGCCGGAGAAGCTGTACAGGCGGCAGCGGAAGCCGGCATCGGCTTCACAGGCGGCAACCTGGGCCTTGTCGAAGGCATCCAGCGCGCGGCTGCGGGCC
>NZ_QAIJ01000069.1:0-2278 GCF_003060985.1 Stenotrophomonas sp. HMWF023 | reverse complement strand
GGTTTACGGCGTCCCCCGCGCACCCACCCCGCCCGGCCAAGCCCGGCTGTTGCTTGCACGACCACACCAGCCACGAGGGGCTCCGCCGTTGGCCGTATCCCGCCGATAGGCGCGATAATGCCCGGATGGAAACCGTCCGCATCGCCACCCGCAAGAGCCCGCTCGCCCTCTGGCAGAGCGAACACGTCGCCGACCGCCTGCGCCAGGCACATCCCGATCTGCACGTGGAACTGGTGCCGATGAGCACCCGCGGCGATGAAGTGCTGGATCGCTCGCTGGCGGCCATCGGTGGCAAGGGCCTGTTCCTGAAGGAACTGGAACTGGCCATGCTGCGGGGCGACGCCGATTGCGCGGTGCATTCGCTGAAGGACGTGCCGATGGAACTGGATGCGCCGTTCGCGCTGCCGGCGATGCTCACCCGCCACGACCCGGCCGATGGCTTCGTCTCCAACCTGTATGCCTCGCTGGATGCGCTGCCGATCGGTGCGCGCGTCGGTACCTCGTCACTGCGCCGCCAGGCCCAGCTGCGCGCGCTGCGCCCGGACCTGGAACTGCTGGACCTGCGCGGCAACGTCAACACCCGCCTGGCCAAGCTCGACAACGGTGGCTACGACGCCATCGTGCTGGCCGTGGCTGGGCTGGAGCGGTTGGGCCTGGGGGGGCGCATCGTCGCCCGCCTGCAGCCGCCGCAGTGGCTGCCGGCGCCGGCGCAGGGCGCGGTGGCGGTGGAGTGCGATGGCGGCAACGCCGCGCTGATGGCGCTGTTTGCAGGCCTGGATGACGCCGCCACGCGCGCCTGTGTGGAAGCGGAGCGGGCCATGAACCGCGCGCTGCACGGCAGCTGCCATGTGCCGGTGGCGGCGATCGCGCAGTGGCAGGGGCAGGATCTGCACCTGCAGGGTCTGGTCGGCAGTGCCAGTGACGGCCGCGCGGTGCGTGCCGACGCCGTGGGCCCGGCCAGTGACCCGGAAGCGCTGGGCCAGCGCGTGGCGAAGATGCTGCTGGAAGCGGGTGCCGGCGAGCTGCTGAACGTTTGAGCATTCCCGGTAGTGCCGGCCGCTGGCCGGCAACTGCATTCAATCGGGATCATGAGGTTGCCGGCCAGCGGCCGGCACTACCGGAAAAGAAAACGGGCGCCTGGCGCCCGTTTCGCTTATTTGAACTTGTAGACCACGTTCATCGTGGTCAGCGTATCGGTCTTGCGCTTGTCCACGGCGACGTCGCTGTTGTAACGCGCCTGCCAGCCGGCCTTCAGCGCCAGATGCTCGTTCATGCTCACCGAGACGCCGAAGTCGTTCTGGCCGAAGGTGTTGTACGAACCCGATTCGACCAGCAGGGTGTTGATCAGGTCGGTGTTGTCGGTCAGCGAGTACTTCAGGTCGAACAGGCCACGACCGATCAGGCCGGTGCGGGTGCGGTCGTCCTCGGTGCTGTGCGTGCGGCGCACACCCGGACCGATCTGCGCGTCGAACGAGAAACGCTCGGTGTTCCACAGCCGGGTGCCGTAACCCAGACCGAACGAGCTCTGCCGGTCGTAGGTGGCGAAATCATCACGCTCGGTACGTACCGTGGCGGTCAGCTGGCGATGTTCGCCCAGCTGCAGCGCGCTGCCCGCACTGCCGGTGTAGCGGTTGGCGGTGGTGTTGTTGCGGCGGGTGGTGGTGCCGTCGTCGCTGGTTTCGATCACCTTGGAGCTGGAGCGCAGGCCGAACAGGTCCATGCTGTGCACCCAGTCGCCATCGGTGTAGCGCAGGCGCAGGCGGCCGTTGAAGCTCTCGGTGCTGCTGTTGCCACGTGCCGACGCGAAGCCGAGTTCGCCACCACTGCCGCTCCATGGCGAGGACATCGCCGCCAGTTCGGAGGCATCCTGCGCATACGCCAGCGGGGCGCAGAGCAGCAAGGGGACCAGCAGGGACACGCGCAGGGACATCGAGGCTTCTCCGAAGCGATTGGCAGCCGGTGATGATACTGGAAGCGTGATGACCGTCCGAATCGCCCGTCCCGCCTGCTTCAGCAGGCGTTGTCGGCGAGCCCCATTCAGGGCAGATCGACCTGCAGGGCCGGATCGTTGAAGCGCGAGTACCGCAGCCGCAGCTGGAACGGTTTGCCGTTGTTGTGGCCACTGCGCACGATCTGCCGTGGCAGGCCCTGCGCATCCACCCAGTACTCCAGGCCTTCACCGGCGGTGGCGCCACGCAGGCGGTAGTGGCGCGTGCTGACGCCATCCAGCGTCTGCTCGCCCAGGTCTTCGGCCTGCAGGGCCTGGGCGGGGATATCG
>NZ_QAIJ01000068.1:0-6652 GCF_003060985.1 Stenotrophomonas sp. HMWF023 | reverse complement strand
TGGATGGGACTTCCTTCAGTAGATCCACGCCATGCGTGGATGGGACTTCCTTCAGTAGATCCACGCCATGCGTGGATGGGCTTTTTCGCCGTGCTTACGATGCTCTCAGGCAGCTGCTCATGAAGGTCTTGCGGGCGTCGCCGGTGAGCTTCTTGGTCGCGGCGTCGGCGTTGCACTTCTTCATTCGTTCCTGCGGCGTGGTGGGGGTTGCCGGGGCGGCTGCGTGCGAGCTCAGGCACGTGCTCTGCGCGGACTTGTAGGCGTCGCCCTTCAGCCCTTTGTTCTTGGCCGAACAGTCGGCCATGCGCTGCTGTTGCGGGGTGGCTGCGTTGGCGGCAAGCGGGAGGCTGAGCAGCAGGGCGGCGGCGAGCAGGAATGATGCTTTCATGGTGGCTCCAGGGCAGGGCGGGTGCGCGGAGCATTCGCCCGTCGCCGCAAAGCCGGCGTGAAGGTGCCTGGAGCAGGTGGAGCACTTCCTTTCGAAAGCGCTCCGACCCCGGTCGATCTCAGCCCACGCGGGTGCCGAAGATGCGGTCGCCGGCATCACCCAGGCCGGGCAGGATGTAGCCCTTTTCGTTGAGCTGCGCGTCGATCGCGGCGGTGTAGATCTCCACGTCCGGGTGCACGGCCTTCACCGCTTCGATGCCCTCCGGTGCGGCAACCAGGAAGATGCCCTTGATCCGGCGGGCACCGGCGCGCTTGAGCATGTCGATGGTGGCGATCAGGGTGCCGCCGGTGGCCAGCATCGGGTCGAGGATCAGCGCGTCGCGCTCTTCCAGGCGGCCGGTCAGGCGCTCGAAGTAGGGCACCGGTTGCAGGGTTTCTTCATCGCGCTGCAGGCCGACCACGCTGACACGGGCGGCCGGGATCAGCGACAGCACGCCGCTGAGCATGCCCAGGCCGGCGCGCAGGATCGGCACCACGGTGATCTTGGCACCGGCGATGCGCTGCACGGTGACCGGGCCGGACCAGCCCGGCAGGGTGTGCGGCTCGGTTTCCAGGTCGGCGGTGGCCTCGTAGGCCAGCAGCGTGCCAAGTTCGTTGGCCAGTTCGCGGAAATCCTTGGTGCTGAGCGCGGCGTTGCGCATCAGGCCGATCTTGTGCTGCACCAGCGGGTGGCGCACTTCGACGATCTTCATGGGAGGGTCTGGCAGAAGGGGAGAGCCCCATTTTAAGCGGAATGCGCGGTGCTGCCGAGCCGGGTCCGGCAGGCCAGGCTCCACCGGTGTCATGCCCATGCAACCTCGCGGACATACCGTGCTGACCCAATCTTTACACCGTTGGGGATAGCTGTGCAGAAGAAGAACACGTTGGGCTTGGCAATCAGCCTCTCGCTGCTGGTGACGGCCAGCCCGTCGGTGCTGGCGGACGAAACCGCTGCAGGGGCTGGCGGTGGCGCCGCGGCGACCGATCTGGACCGCATCGAAGTACGTGCGCAGCTGGAATCGCAGGTACGCGCGGTTGACCTCAAGCGTAGCAGCGATGCCATCGAAGACGCCGTGTCTTCCGACGCGCTGGGCCAGTATCCGGACAAGAACGTGGCCGAGTCGCTGCAGCGCCTGCCGGGCATCAGCGTGACCCGCGACCAGGGCGAAGGTCGTTTCGTGGTGGTGCGTGGCCTGGATGCCAACCTCAACAGCGTCAGCGTCGACGGCATCGCCATCGGCACCCCGGAAGATTCCAGCCGTGCCGCGCCGCTGGATGTGATTCCGTCCGATTCGACCGAGCGCTTGCGCGTGGTCAAGTCGCCGACCCCGGACATGCCGGGCGACGCCATCGGTGGCGCGATCCTGGTTGAATCGGCCTCGGCCTTCGATCGTGACGGCCGCAGCCTGCGCGGCAAGATCGAAGCCAGCCACCAGCAGCTGTCCGGCGAAACCAGCCCGAAGGCCGCTTTCAACTACAGCGAAGTGTTCAATGACACCTTCGGCGTAGCGTTGGGCGTGAACTATCAGAAGCGCAAGTTCGAATCGGACAACACCGAAGTGGAGTACGACGGCGAAGACGATGCCGCGCCGGGTGACGTCACCGCGATCAACCTGCAGCACCGCAAGTATGAGATCGAGCGCAAGCGCATCGGCGCCAACCTCAACCTGGACTGGCGCCCGAACGACGACAGCAAGTACTACCTGCGTGCGCTGTACAGCCAGTTCGATGATGCCGAAACCCGCCAGCGCGTGATCTTCAATTTCGACGACGCGAAAATGGTCAAGACCGGTACCGACCATTACCGTCTGGACGGCATGCCGAAGGATTCCATCGACAAGCGCATGCGTTACCGCACCAAGGAAGAGAACACCTTCGCGGCCAGCCTGGGTGGCGAGAACAAGCTGACCAACGCCGTGGTCGATTACAAGGTTGGTTTCACCCGTACCGAAGAGCGGGTGAACGATGAAATGGAGGCGCGCTTCAAGCTCAACGGCAAGGCCTTCAACGGCACGCTGGACCAGAGCAGCCGCATGCCCAGCTACAGTTTCGACAATCCGCAGTGGCTGGACAACGCGAACTACGCGTTCGATCGCATCGTGCTTTCGCCCAAGCAGGTGAACGACAAGGAACAGAGTGCGCAGGTCAACGTGCGTTTCGACGGCGACAACAGCAGCATCAAGTTCGGCCTGCTGGGGCGCTGGCGCGACCGCGACGTCAACGTCGACGAAAGCGAGCTGCGCGTCGGCCCGAAGATTGCCCTGTCCAGCTGGACCACGGGCTCGCCCGATCACCGCCACGGCACCCTGGGTGACGGCATGGATTCGGATGCCATGCGCGCGTACTGGGCGGCCAACGGCGGCCAGTTCAGCGCCCGTCCGCAGGACGTCGGTGCCAATGCGATGACGTCGCTGGAAGAGGACTACACCGCCAGCGAAGACATCTTCGCCAGCTACGCCATGGGCACCTGGGATGTCGGTGCGCTGCGCATCATCGGCGGCGTGCGCGTGGAGAACACCCGCTTCAAGGCCGAGGGCAACCAGGTCGATGTGGCTGCCAACGGCCGCAGCTACACCGTGACCCCGCGCGTGGCCAACAGCAGCTACACCAACGTGCTGCCGGGCCTGCACCTGCGCTACGACGCGGCCGATGACTGGGTGCTGCGTGCCTCGGCCAACAAGACCGTTTCGCGCCCATCCTTCGGCGATATCTCGCCGCGCGTCGGCTACAGCCGTGGCGACGAGGAAGTGCGCCTGGGCAACCCGGAGCTGGACCCGTACGAGTCGAAGAACATCGATCTGTCGGTGGAGAAGTATCTCGGCAGCACCGGCATCGTCTCGCTCGGTCTGTTCCACAAGTCCATCGACGGTTATATCGTCCAGACGGTGCGCACCAATGATCCGGCCTACGGTGGTTTCGACGTGACCCAGCCGATCAATGGCCGCAAGGCCACGGTGCGTGGCGCGGAGCTGAACTGGCAGCAGCAGCTGGCCTTCCTGCCCGCTGGCCTGGATGGCCTGCTGGTGGGCGCCAGCGGCACCTGGCTGGACACCGAATTCGATGCAGGCATCGAGGATCGCGCCGGTGAGGACTTCACCTTGCCGCGCGCCTCCAAGCACGTGTACAGCGCACACATCGGCTATGAAAAGTACGGCCTCAGCACGCGTCTGGCGGCGGTGTACCGCAGCGAGTACCTGGACACCATCGGCAAGGGCCGTGCGTTCGATATCTACGTGGCGCCCAACACCCAGCTCGATTTCTCGCTGGACTACAAGTTCAACGCGAACGTGAGCCTGTACTTCGAAGCGCAGAACCTGCTGGACAAGCCGTTGGAGCTGTACCAGGGCACGCGCTCGCGCACCCTGCAGCTGGAAGAGTACGGCCGCACCTACGCTGTTGGCCTGAAGGTGGCACTGTGATGGTGCGCGGCATGACCCTGATGGCGGCCTCGCTGGCAGCCGTTCTTGCCGCCGGCTGTACGCCGGCAGTGGACAAGGCGCCGGCAGCGGCTGCAGCCACTGGCGCTGCGGCAACCGTCGAGCGCAAGGTGGCGACCATCGCCGAGGCGTTCCTGACTCCGATGATCCCGGCCGACAACATCGATTCGCCGGCCTCCTGGCAGGCACCGGATGGCAAGACCTGGCTGATCGCCACAGCCAAGGCCACCGACAAGCTGGTGGTCTACGACGGCAGCAATGGCCAGCACCTGCGTGACGTCGGCAGCACCGGCACCGATCTGGGCCAGTTCGATCGTCCCAATGGCATCGCAGTGACCGGCGACCTGCTGTGGATCGTCGAGCGCGACAACCACCGTGTGCAGGTGCTTTCACTGCCGGACTTCGCTCCGTTGGCCACCTTCGGTGCCGACGACCTGCGCAAGCCCTACGGCCTGTGGGTCGACCGCCGAAACGACGGCTACAGCGTCTACGTCACCGACTCCTGGGACAACGGCGAGGACGCACAGGGCAAGGACATCCTGCCGCCGCTGGCCGAGCTGGACAAGCGCGTGCGCCAGTACCACGTGACCCGCGACGGCACCAAGGTCCAGGCAACGCTGTCGGCCAGCATCGGCGATACCAGCGAAGCCGGCGCGCTGCGCGTGGTCGAGTCGATCTGGGGTGATCCGGCCAATGATCGCCTGCTGATCGCCGAAGAGGACGAAAGCTACGCCAGCGAGTTCAAGGTCTACACCCTGGCGGGGCGCTTCACCGGCACTACCTTCGGCCGCGACGTGTTCAAGGCGCAGGCCGAAGGCGTGATGCTGCGCACCTGTGGCAAGGACGGCTGGTGGATCACCACCGAGCAGGGCAAGCAGCGCAGCGTGTTCCATCTGTTCGACCGCCATACGCTGAAGCCGGTGGGCGCGTTCCAGGGCAATACCGTGGCCAACACCGATGGCATCTGGATGATGCAGCAGCCGACGCCGCGGTTCCCGCACGGTGCGTTGTATGCGGTGCACGATGACCAGGGCGTGGTGGCCTTCGACTGGGAGAGCATTGCCAAGCAGTTGGCCCTTCCGCTGGAGTGTGGTTCGTGAGCGCGCGTTCGATGCGCGTGCTTGCGATCGGCTTGTTGTTGGCATTGCCATCGCTGGCGATGGCGGCGGCCGAGCCCAACACCCAGGTGCCATCGGGCAGCCGTTACTACGCAGCCGCATCGGTGCCGGACCGCATCGTCGCCTCTCCGTCGGTCGACCCCAGCCACGGTTTCGCGGTGGCCTGGCGCACCGATGGCAGCGTGCAGTCGCCGCTGCTGGAAATCGCACTGGCCGACGATTCGCCGGCCATCGAGGGCATCCGCCAGGTGCGCGCGAAGACCCAGGTGCTGCAGACCGAGAACGGCCTGTCGCATCATCATCGCGCCGATATCGATGGCCTGCAGCCGGACACCCTGTATGTCTACCGCGTACAGGGCAATGGCAGCTGGAGCGCGTGGAACCAGCTGCGCACCCTGGCCGCTGCCGACCAGCCGCTGACCCTGCTGTACTTCGGTGATACCCAGAACAAGAACGTCAGCCACGTCAGCCGCGTGGTGCGGGCCGCACAGAAGGCCGCACCGGATGCGCGGATCAGCCTGTTCGCCGGTGACCTGGTCAGTGGTGGCGACAACATGGACGACAGCGAATGGGGCGAATGGTTCGCCGCCACCAGCTGGCTGGCGCAGGAGACGCTGGTGGCGCCGGCGATCGGCAACCACGAGTATTTCGAGGAATTCGAGGACACCCCGCAGGAGCGCCGCGTACTGGGCCGTCATTGGCCGGTGACCTTCGCCCTGCCGGACAACGGCGCCAATGCAGCGGCGGGTACCAGCTACTGGTTCGATGCGCAGGGTGTGCGCGTGGCCGTGGTCGATGGTACTTCTGCGCTGGATCTGGGTACCGCCAAGGCGCAGGCGCAGTGGCTGGACAAGGTGCTGACCGGCAACCGTCAGCCGTGGACCATCGTGCTGCTGCACCAGCCGTTCTATTCACCGCGCGAGGGCCGCGAGAACGCCGCCCTGCGCAAGGTGCTGCTGCCGGTGGTGCGACGCCACAAGGTGGATCTGGTGCTGCAGGGGCATGACCACACTTATGGGCGTCGCGGTGAAGGGCAGGCGGCAACGCCGCAGTACGTGGTGACCGTGGCAGGGCCGAAGCAGTACCGGCTGTCGGACGAAGCACGAAGGACGATGGAACCTGTGGGCGAAGACACCCAGCTGTTCCAGGTGTTGCGTATCGATCCGCAGCAGCTGCGTTACGAGGCGCGCACGGTCACCGGACGCCTGTACGACGCCTTCGAGCTGAAGCGCGATGGCAGTGGCAGCAAGCAACGGGTGGAATTGCAGGAAGGGCGGATTGCTCCGCGTGACTGCGCGCGCGCCCAGACCGCCAAGGGCCGCACCGACCGCTGCTGGGAGTGAGGACAGACCGATGAGCACGCGCCCACGCATCGTTCCGATAGCCGCCATTGCCGTTGCCCTGTTGCTGATGGGCAGCGCGGTGGCTGCCGCGGATTCGGTCCTGCACCCGTTCCTGACCGCACCGCTGAAGCAGGCGCCGCTGGAAAGAAAGACGGGCGGGTGATCAGGGAAGGCATGAAGTAGATCCACGCCACGCGTGGATTTAACCCACCCGTACACCATCCACGCATGGCGTGGATCTACTGCATCGCGTCCAGGAACAGTTCTGCTTCGTCCGTGCCGCTCAGCAGCGCTGAAGCCGGCGCGGCAGGAAAGAAGGACGGGCGGG
>NZ_QAIJ01000322.1:323-2179 GCF_003060985.1 Stenotrophomonas sp. HMWF023 | reverse complement strand
GCATGACGCGGCGGGGTTGCGCCATGCCGATACGGCCGCGCGCATCCGTGCACAGGGCATCGACCTGCTGTTCGACCTGCGCGGCTGGGGCGGCGGCGGCACACCGGAAGTACTGGCGATGCGCCCTGCCCCGCTGCAGCTCAACTGGCTGGCCTACCCCGGCACCTCCGGTGCACCGTGGCTGGATGCCGTGATCGCTGACGACTTCGCGCTGCCGCCCTCGCTGGAAGCGCACTACAGCGAACGTGTACTGCGGCTGCCGCGCGCGTTCCAGCCTTCGGACAACACCCGCGTGCTGGAGCCGGCACCGGAGCGCGCGGCGTGTGGGCTGCCCGCGCAGGGCACCGTGTTCTGCTGCTTCAACAACAGTTACAAGCTCAACCCGCGCAGCATGGGCCGCGCATTCGCGGTGCTGCAGGCAGTACCCGGCAGCGTGCTGTGGCTGCTGTCCGGCCCCGGCCAGGCCGATGCGCGGCTGCGTGCCGCCGCACAGGCAGCAGGACTCGACCCGGCGCGCCTGGTGTTCATGGCCAAACTGCCGCATCCGCAGTATCTGGCCCGCTATCAGCTGGCCGACCTGTTCCTGGATACGAACCCGTACAACGCGCATACCACCGCATCGGATGCACTGTGGGCCGGCTGTCCGGTTCTGACCTGCCCCGGCGCTACCTTCGCCGCGCGCGTGGCCGGCAGCCTCAACCATCAGCTGGGCCTGGACCACATGAACGTCGCCGACGACGCGACGTTCGTCTCCACCGCCTGCGCACTCGGCAACGATCCGGCCGCCTTGGCCGCAGTGCGCGCCGAACTGGCGCAGGCACGCGAGCGCAGCGGCCTGTTCGACATGGCAGCTTTCGCGCGCGATCTGTCCGCACTGCTGCAGCAGCTGGCCCGCGAACAGGGCTGGCAGGGCCTCGACACGCGCTGACATCGCCCTGCGCTACGCTCGGGCTTCCTTCCCGCGTGGTATGACGATGGCCAAGCTCAAGCGCAAGGAATACGACGAACTGCTGCAGCCGCTGCAGCTGGAACTGGCGGCGATGGCGCGCTGGGTGCAGCACAGCGGACAACGCCTGCTGGTACTGTTCGAAGGACGCGATACCGCCGGCAAGGGTGGCGCGATCCAGACCATCAGCGAGCACCTCAACCCACGCCAATGCAGGGTGGTGGCGCTGCCCAAACCCACCGACCGCGAAGCCACGCAGTGGTACTTCCAGCGCTACGCCTCGCATCTTCCGGCCGCCGGCGAGATCGTGCTGATGGACCGCAGCTGGTACAACCGCGCCGGCGTTGAGCGGGTGATGGGGTATTGCAGCGAGACCGAATACCAGCAGTTCCTGCGCCAGGCACCGGTGTTCGAACAGCTGCTGGTGGATGACGGCATCCTGCTGTTCAAGTACTGGCTGTGCGTGGACCAGGAGCAGCAGGAAAAGCGCTTTGCCGAACGCCATGTCGATCCACTGAAAGGCTGGAAGCTGTCGCCGGTGGATCTGAAGTCACGCAGCAAGTACAGCGCGTATACCGAAGCGCGCGAGGCGATGCTGCGCGCCACCCATCGCGACGGTGCGCCGTGGACGCTGGTGGATTTCAACGACCAGCGGCTGGGCCGCCTGACCCTGGCCCGCAACCTGCTGGACCGGTTGCCGGACACGCGGGTGGATGCACCGCTGCCGGAACTGCCGAAGCTGAAGGGCAAGCTGCATCGCGAGCACTACGATGTACTGAAGCCGATCGAGAGTTTCCCGGTCGAAGAGTAGGGTTGGTCGGCAGGGCCTGCGGCCCTGCACCTGCTACAGGCAACGGCAACAGCCGAAGCAACGGCCGAAGCGGCATTCCGTGGGATGGCGGGGCGGTGT
>NZ_QAIJ01000322.1:0-313 GCF_003060985.1 Stenotrophomonas sp. HMWF023 | reverse complement strand
CCTTGTAGGCTTGGCCGCGGCATCCATGCCGCGGACACCCCGCAATCCGACACCGCCCCACCTCTGACAGATTTCGGTGTCTGGTAGATCCACGCCATGCGTGGATGAATCTCCTTCGAAATCGAATATTTCGACAATTGATCGAAATGCATCCACGCATGGCGTGGATCTACGTATCGACCAAGGTCGACACCCACCAAGAGCAGGCCATGCCATTCCGGCAGATCGCAGAAATCTGTCGAAGGCGGGGTGGGTCCGGTTGCGGGGGCGTGAGCGCCATGGATGGCGCGACCGAGCTTACAGGGACGTACTT
>NZ_QAIJ01000321.1:496-27951 GCF_003060985.1 Stenotrophomonas sp. HMWF023 | reverse complement strand
CGCCTGCTGGAATCGAGCATCTTCGGCCAGATCGATTACAGCGGCGCAAAGCGCCTGCTGGAAGTCGGCAGCGGCGTGGGTGCACAGACCGAGATCCTGCTGCGCCGCTTCCCCGAGTTGCACGTGACCGGCGTCGACCTGAGCGAGACCCAGCTGGAAACCGCACGCGAGAACTTGGCGCGCACGCCGTGGTGCAGCGACCGTTACACCCTGCAGCAGGCCGATGCCGGCGAACTGCCGTTCGAGGCCCGCACCTTCGATGCCGCGTTCCTGTGCTGGGTGCTGGAACATGTTCCTTCGCCCGCGCGCGTACTGAGTGAAGTACGCCGCGTGCTGGCCCCGGGCTCGCCGGTGTACATCACCGAGGTGATGAATGCTTCGTTCCTGCTTGATCCGTATTCGCCGCACATCTGGCGCTACTGGATGGCCTTCAATGACTTCCAGTACGACCATGGCGGTGACCCGTTCGTCGGCGCCAAGCTGGGCAATCTGCTGCTGGCCGGCGGCTTCCGCGATGTGCACACCGAGATCAAGACCATCCACCTGGACAACCGCGAACCGGCACGTCGCAAGACGATGATCGCGTTCTGGGAACAGCTGCTGCTGTCGGCGGCCGACCAGCTGCTGCAGGCCGGCACGGTGGACGAAGAGACGGTGGAGGGCATGCGTCGCGAGTTCCGGCTGGTGCAGAACGATCCGAATGCGGTGTTCTTCTATTCGTTCGTGCAGGGCCGCGCAACGGTGTATTGAGCGGTCTGCGGTACAGGCCATCCATGCATGGGGTGGAACCCTCGGGTGCCGATGCATTGCGCCATCCACGCATGGCGTGGATCTACTGTTCTGGCCGGTGCCAGATGCGCTGCCACATGGCCGACAACCGGCGACCGGCATCGGCACGCGCGGCCGGGCTGCTGTAGTCCACCCGCAGCTGCTCGGGCACGATCGCACGCCACTGGCCGTCAACCTGCTCGGCCACCGCGAAGTTGAAGGTGTAGTCCGGCTCCAGGCCCATGCGCAGGTCGCTCAGCACCAACCGGCCTTCAACCACCTGTGCGCGCATGAAGCCACGGTTGAACCACTGCAGACGCTGTACCGCCGGAATTCCCGCCGCTTCGCGCAATGCCTGCACGTTGGACGGATGCCCCTCGAAACGCATCGGCGCGTGGTCGGCCACAAGCGAGCGGTCACCCACCACGTAGCCATTGGGGGTCATCGCCACCACCCGCCACAGCAGGGTATTGAAGGGCATCGGCACCGAGAACCGCGGCGCGTCACCCAGGCCCATCGCGGCCAGGCTCTGCTGCGCGGCACGGTCGACCTGCGCCTTGGCGATCAGCCCCCAGCCCAGGTACGCACTGCTGAGCAGCAGCGCAACACCAAGCACCTTGCCCGCCCACGGCCGCGCGCGACCGAACCAGGCCAGCACGCAGCCCAGCAGCAACCACACCGTGTAGCCGGGATCGATGATGAAGACGCTCGAGCCCATCGCCGGATGCGGCTGCAACGGCCACCACAGCTGCGTGCCGTAGACGGTGAACGCATCCAGCACGGGATGGGTGACCAACGCCAGCTGGATCGCCCAGAACCAGCGCACCGGTGATTGCGCCACCCTGCCGTTGCCGAAGCGCTTGAACAACCACCAGATCAACGCGGCTACCCACGGCAGCACCAGCAGCGAATGGCTGAAACTGCGGTGGTCGGTCATGTTCGCCACCGGGTCGGCGGCGGCAAAGCCCAGCCACAGGGCGTCCAGGTCCGGCAGGGTGCCGAGCGCGGCACCGGCCAACAGAGCGGCACGGCGGTGTCCGGGCGGGGCGATGGCGGCAGCGACGGCGCCGCCGAGAACGATCTGGGTCAATGAGTCCATCGGCCGATGCTAGCGGGTTGCGCGCGGTGTATGCAGAGCCGAGCCCATGCTCGGCTGCTCTTCGTTCGGCGCCACGACAGCCGAGCATGGGCTCGGCGCTACAGGGGGACCACCTTGCACGCCCGTCGAGCATGGCTCGACGCTACAGGAGCGGTTTACGCCGCCTGCGACAACCGCGCCCCGGGCAGCTCGACCAGTGTCCGCCCATTGTGGTCCAGCAGCCGCAACGCGCCGTCGTGGTCCTCGGCCAGGGCGGTCAGGCTCTCCACCCAGTCACCGTCATTGGCATAGACCAGACCGTCACGTTCGATCAGCGCGGCGCGATGGATGTGTCCGCAGACGATGCCATCCAGGCCACGCCGGCGCACATCATCCAGACCGGCCTGCACGAAGCGCTCGATGTAGCGTTCGGCCGCACTGCTCTGCCGTTTCAGGAATTCGGACAGCGACCAGTAGCGCATTCCGAGCCGGCGCCGCACCGCGTTCAACAGATGGTTGCCGGTAAGGATGCGGTAGTACAGCCAGTCACCAAAGCGCTCCTGCAGGCCACCGAAGTGGGTGACGCCGTCATAGTCGTCGCCATGCGCCACCAGCAGCCGGCGGCCATCGGCCGTGGTGTGGATCGCGCGGCGGCGCACCTGCATCGCCGGCAGCATCAGGCCGCACACCTGGCGCAACGAAGCGTCGTGGTTGCCGGGGATGTAGATGATCTCGGTACCCGCGCGCCGCAGCGCGTGCAGGGCCAGAATGACGTCGCTGTGCGATTGCCGCCAGTTGGCGCGCCGGTGTGCCATCCACCACAGGTCGATGATGTCGCCGACCAGGTACAGCCGCTCGCAGCGCAGCGTGCCGAGAAAACGCGCAAGCTCGGTGGCGTGGCAATGCCGCGACCCGAGATGAACATCGGAGACGAACACGGCGCGACGATGCGGTGCCAGGTTCGCCAGCGTGTTCATGCCGGCATCCCCGCATCGCGCAGATAGCGTTTGCGTTTGTGTGGCCGGATCGCGTGCAGGTCGACTTCGATCAGGCCGTCGATCGAATCGCTGAAATCCGGGTCGACGCCGAACGCCAGGAACCGTGCACCGCCGGGTTCGCACAGGTCGGTGTACTGCCGGTACAAGGTGGGTACGCCGGTGCCGAGCGCGGCAAGGTTGGCCTTGAGCACGTCGAAGGCGGCCGCCGCATCCAGTTCGCCGAAGCACGGTGGCGCGGCGAAGTACTGGAACGGCCGGTTCGATTGCACCCGACCATCGGCCGCGCCGTAGTAGCGCTGGTAATAGGCCACCAACTGCTCGCGCGCATCGCGGGGCAAGGCGGCGCTGATCGACACCGCACCGAACAGATAGCGGATGCCGGGCTGGCATTGCAGATAGGCGCCGATGCCCTGCCACAGGTAATCCAGGCTGCGGCTGCCCCAGTAATCGGGCACCACGAAGCTGCGGCCCAGTTCCAGGCCTTCGGCAATGCGTGGAATGGCATCGTCGGAATAGCGGAACAGCGAAGCACTGTAGAGCCCGGCCAGGCCCCGGCGCGCCAACGCCTGCGCACCGCGCATGATCCGGTAGGCACCAGCGATGCGCTGGGCGGTGCCGTCCCAGATCACGATGTGCTGGTAGTGCAGGTCGAAGTCGTCCAGGTCGCGACTGCGCCCCGTGCCCTCGCCCACCTGGCGGAAGGTCAGTTCGCGCAGCCGCCCCAGCTCGTGCAGCAACGGAGAATCAGCAGCGCAGCTGGCCAGCAGGATCTGTTTGCCATCGGCGGTCTGCCCCAGCACGGTGGCAGCGGCAATGCCAGCGGCGACGTGTGCAGGCGGCACCGGCGCGGCCAGCGGCTCGGGCCCTGCAGGGCAGCCTTCGGCAACCGGCGTAGTGCGCCCCAGCGCGTACACCGCGCGGCGCACCGCCAGCAGCTGTGCGCCGGGGTCACCCTGCCCCAACTGCATCGGTTCGCCGATGCGCAGCCGCAGCGGCCGGCCACGGCGGGCGAACATCTCGCGTGCCAGCAGTGCCGTGCCGGCCGGCTTGAACAGCGTCGAGGCGCCGTAGAACAGCGCCGAGTTGCGCGCGTCCACACGCACCGGCAGTACCGGTGCGGCGGCGGCACGGGCAAAGCGGACAAAACCCCGCTGCCAGCGACCGTCGCGGATGCCGAGCAGCGACAACCGCGAGACCTCGCCGGCCGGGAACACGATCACGCACTGCTCGGCCGCCAGCGCCTGCTCCACCGCCTGCAGGCTGGTGCGCTGGACCTTGCCACCGAGGATGCGTACCGGCAGCAGCAGGTCCTGCAGCGGCCCGATCGCGCCCAGCAGATCGTTGGCCACGATGCGCACGTCGCGGCGGATGCGGCCGACCGCATCCAGCAAGGCCAGGGCATCCAGCGCACCGGAGGGATGGTTGGCCACGATCAACAGGCGGCCGGTGGCGGGAATCCGCGCCAGCGCGGCGGGGTCCACGTGGTAGCGACCCTCGATGAAATCCAATCCGGCGGCGACGAAGTCGAAACCGCGCACGTTGGCGTTGCGGCGCAGGAACTCCTCGATCCGGTCCAGCCGTGACCAGCGTCCGACGCTGCGCAGCAGGGGCCGGGCCAGTTGGCCGCGACGGCCATGGAACCAGTCGGGATAGCGTTGCTGCAGACGCTGTTCGAGTTCCTGCATGGCGTGTCCACTCCTGCCCGGCGGCCGGGTTGGCCGAGAGCCTGCGCCCAGGACGCGGCAGCCAGATGGCGGTTTGGCGGCAGAATGATGACGGCGCCTGCGCAGGCCCATCCGGGCCCGGCGGGGGGCGGCAATGGTCACGCCAGTGGAACACTGCCTGTGCACGATGCCCCCGCAATGCCCGCCAGGCCTTGCCCTGCCGGGCACAACACCTTAACCACCGACAACCCATACGGGTTCACAATGCACAGGCGGCGCACCCCGTGTATCATTCGCGCCCATCTTTCCATCCGAATCAAAGGATATTAAGCCTGATGTCCAGCTACCTCTTCACCTCCGAGTCGGTCTCTGAAGGCCATCCGGACAAGGTTGCCGACCAGATCTCCGATGCGGTGCTGGACGCGATCCTGACCCAGGACCAGCGCGCCCGTGTGGCCTGCGAGACCATGGTCAAGACCGGCGTTGCCATCGTTGCCGGCGAGATCACCACCAGCGCCTGGATCGACCTGGAAGCGCTGACCCGCAAGGTCATCGTGGACATCGGCTATGACAGCTCCGAAGTCGGCTTCGACGGCGCCACCTGCGGCGTGCTGAACCTGATCGGCAAGCAGTCCCCGCACATCGCCCAGGGCGTTGACCGCAAGAAGCCGGAAGAAATGGGCGCTGGCGACCAGGGCCTGATGTTCGGCTATGCCACCAACGAAACCGACAGCTACATGCCGGCGGCGATCCACCTGTCGCACCGCCTGGTCGAGCAGCAGGCCAAGATCCGCAAGAAGCGCAACTCGCCGCTGTCCTGGCTGCGTCCGGATGCCAAGAGCCAGGTCACCCTGCGCTATGAAAACGGCGTGGTCTCGGCCATCGACGCCGTGGTCCTGTCGACCCAGCACGCCCCGGGCATCAAGCAGAAGGACCTCATCGAGGCCGTCCGCGAAGAGATCATCAAGCCGGTGCTGCCGGCCAAGTGGCTGCACAAGGGCACCAAGTTCCACATCAACCCGACCGGCAAGTTCGAGATCGGCGGCCCGGTGGGCGACTGCGGCCTGACCGGCCGCAAGATCATCGTCGACACCTACGGCGGCTGGGCCCGTCACGGTGGTGGCGCGTTCTCCGGCAAGGACCCGTCCAAGGTCGACCGTTCGGCCGCCTACGCTGCCCGCTACGTCGCCAAGAACGTGGTTGCCGCCGGCCTGGCCGACCGTTGCGAAGTGCAGGTCTCCTACGCCATCGGCGTGGCTGAGCCGACCTCGATCTCGGTCACCACCTTCGGCACCGGCAAGATCAGCGACGACAAGATCGAGAAGCTGATCCGCAAGCACTTCGACCTGCGCCCGTACGGCATCATCAAGATGCTGGACCTGATCCACCCGATGTACCAGCAGACTGCGGCCTACGGCCACTTCGGCCGCAAGCCGAAGGAGTTCAGCTACATCAACGGCGAAGGCGAGACCGTCAACGCCACGGCCTTCTCCTGGGAGAAGACCGATCGCGCCGCCGCCCTGCGCGCCGACGCGAAGCTGAAGTAAGACAGACGAAGGGCCGCGAAAGCGGCCCTTCTGCTTCCTGTAGAGCCGAGCCACGCCGATACAATCGCCGCATGTCGACCGAACTCAAATCCCACCAGCTGTCCATGACCGTGCTGATGTCGCCGGAGATGGCCAATTTCTCCGGCAAGGTCCACGGCGGCGCGATCCTGCGCCTGCTCGACCAGGTCGCCTATGCCTGCGCCAGCCGCTATGCCGGCCGCTACGTGGTCACCCTGTCGGTGGACCAGGTGGTGTTCCGCCAGCCGATCGCGGTCGGCGAACTGGTCACCTTCCTGGCCTCGGTGAACTACACCGGCACCTCGTCGATGGAAATCGGCGTCAAGGTGGTGGCCGAGGACATCCTCAAGCGCAGCGTGCGCCACGCCAACAGCTGCTTCTTCACCATGGTGGCGGTGGACGAGGAAGGCCGGCCGACGCCGGTTCCATCACTGCAGCCGGCCAGTTCGGACGAGAAGCGCCGCCAGGCCGCCGCGTTGATCCGCCGCCAGCTACGCCAGGAAATGGAGCAGCGGCATCTGGAACTGCTGGCGTCGAATCCGCCGTCGCCGGAAGAATGATCTCAAACCCGGTAGTGCCGGCCGCTGGCCGGCAACCTCCTGATGCTCGGAAACAGATGCAAGGTTGCCGGCCAGCGGCCGGCACTACCACGGCTCAACCGGTGTTCTGCACGCCCTGCGAAACACCATTCACGCAGGCCACCAGCGCACGCAGCAGGTCATCGTCCTCGCGCCCGCTTTCGCGCCAGCGCTGCAGCAGGTCCACCTGCAGCACGCTGATCGGGTCCACATAGGGATTACGCAGGCGGATCGACAGCGCCAGCCGCGCGTCGTGGTCCAACAGGGTCTGCTGCTCCATCAGCGCCAGCAGCCAATGCCGGGTCAGTTCCAGTTCGCGTTCAACCTGCGGGAAGAACGCATCATGCAGCTCGCCTGACAGGCGCGAGAACTGTTCGGCGATGGTGATATCGCCCTTGGACAGTACCATCGCGATGTCATCCAGGAACGTGCGGAAGAACGGCCAGTCCCGCGCCATCTCACGCAGCGTGGCTTCATGGCCGGCGTCCACCGCCGCCTGCAGGCCGCTACCGACGCCATACCAGCCTGGAATCACCGCGCGCGCCTGGCTCCAGGCAAACACCCACGGAATCGCACGCAGGTTGGTCAACGCCGCATCCTGGCCGAGCCGGCGCGACGGCCGCGAGCCCAGCGTCATCCGTTCGATCACATCGATCGGCGTGGCGGTACGGAAGTAGTCCATGAAACGCGGCTGGCCGACGAACGCCCGATAGACCTCGCTGCTGGAACCGGCGACCACGTCCATCACCGGCCGCCAGTCCTCCTCGCGTGGCTCGGCGGCGCGCGGGCGCAGGCTGGCGCGCAGTACCGCACCGGTGGCCTGCTCCAGCGAACGCAGCGCCAGCGCGCGGATGCCGTACTTGCGGTGGATCACCTCGCCCTGTTCGGTCACCCGCAGGCGGCCATCGATGCTGCCGCGGGGCGAAGCATCGACCGCGTGCGTGGTCTTGCCGCCACCGCGGCTGATCGAACCGCCGCGGCCATGGAAGAAGGTCAGGCGCAGGCCCGCTTCGGCAGCCACCTCCAGCAGCTCAACCTGCGCGCGTTGCAGGCCCCAGCGCGAGGCGGCAATGCCACCGTCCTTGCTGCTGTCCGAATAACCGAGCATCACCATCTGCACATCATCACGTGCACGCAGATGCGCGCGATACACCGGATCGGCCAGCAGATCGCGCAGTGTTGCAGTACCACGCTTGAGGTCGTCCACGGTTTCGAACAGCGGCGCGATATCCAGCGGCACGTCGCCGGCGTCATCGACCAGGCCACCACGGCGCGCCAGCGCCAGCACCGCCAGCACATCGCCACGGTCGTGCGCCATCGAGATGATGTAGCTGCCCAGCGCGTCGCCACCATGCCGCGCACGCGCATCGGCCAAGGCAGCGAACACTGCATCCAAGCGCTGGCTGCCCTCGTCATCGCCAACGGGCAAGGGTGTTTCACCACTGGCATGGGGCGCCAGCAGGCGGGCGCGACCGGCTGCATCCAACGCATCCCATGCCGCGTCGCCGCCCAGCACCGCCGCCAGCGCGCGCGCATGCACGCTCGATTCCTGGCGCACATCCAGCCGCGCCAGATGGAAGCCGAAGGTCTTCACCCGCCACAGCAGTCGCTGCACGGCGAAGCCGCCGGCATGTTCGCCACGGTTCGCGCGCAGGCTGTCGAGGATCAGCTGCAGGTCATCGATCAGCTCGTCCGGACCGGCATAGGCGCCGTCGGCATCATCCAGCGTGGCCTGCAGGCGCGCGCGCATGCGGTCGTTGAGCAACCGATACGGCATGTCGGCATGGCGTGGCCGCGACTGCACCTGCGGCAGCAACTGCTGATAGTGCGCGACACGCGCCTGCAGTGCATCGCTCACCCCCACCCGTTCGGTGGACTGGCTGAGCAGGCTGGCCAGCTGCAGCAGTTCCTTCTGGTACTGGCCCAGCACGGCAACGCGCTGTGCATCCAGCGTGTTGCGGATGGTGTGCGCATCCACATTGGGATTGCCGTCCATGTCGCCGCCCACCCACGTGCCAAAACGCAGCAGGCGTGGCAGCGGCAGTTCCTCGCCATAGGTATCGCGCAGTGCCTGCTGCAGCGATTCGTACAGCACCGGGATGACCCGGTACAGCACCTGCACCAGATAGAAGCCGACGTGTTCGCGTTCGTCATCCACGGTCGGACGCACCGGCGAGGAATCGGTGGTCTGCCACGATGCGGTCAACGCCATGCGGAAGCGCGCGGCGTCGGCGGCGGCTTCGCCGGGGGTGCGCTGGCCGTCGAGGTTGTCGACCAGGCTGGCCACCATCAGCTGCTCTTTTTCCAGCAGCGCGCGGCGCACGGCCTCGGTCGGGTGCGCGGTGAACACCGGCTCGATATCGATGCGTGGCAGCCACTGCGCCAGTTCGTCCAGACCAACGCCCTGTGCCTTCAGGTGCTGCAGGGCGTCCTGCAGGCCATCGGGTTGCGGTGCGGCGGCAACGGCCCGCTGGTAGTCGCGGCGTCGGCGGATGCGATGCACGCGCTCGGCGATGTTGACCACCTGGAAGTAGGTGCTGAATGCCCGCACCATGGTCTCGGCCTGCTGCGGTGCACGCCCGGCCAGGCCATCGGCCAGCTCGGACAGTGGCGCCTGGTTCTCGCGGCGGGCGATGGCACGCGTACGCACGTCCTCGACGTCATCGAGGAAAGCGGCCGACACCTGCTCGACCAGCAGGTCGCCGACCAGTGCACCGAGACGGCGCACATCGTCACGCAGGGGTAGATCGGGGGAAGCGAACTCGATACTGCTGCGGTACTCGTTCATCGGCGACGCACAGGCCTCGGTCAACGGATCCAGACCCCAAGCCTAAACCAGATTACGCACGATGCTGCGATGCGGAAATGGTTTCATCTGCACGTATCCGCAGCAGAAGGAGCCGAGCGTGGGCTCGGCTCTACAGACGTCATCACGCGCCATACCCTGTAGCGCCCGAGCCCATGCTCGGGCGGCGGCGCAGCCGCACAGGCGGCCCCCGTTGCGGGGGCGCCGTCATGCGCGTCAGCGCTTCTTCTTGGCTTTGCCCTGCTGCACCGGACCCAGGGTCTGCTCCAGCCAGCGCTCGCTTTCGGCCAGCATGGTCATGATCGATTCGCGTGCGCGGTAGGCATGCGATTCGTTCGGCAGCATCACCAGGCGGGCAGTGCCGCCCAAGCCCTTCACCGCAGCGAACATGCGCTCGCTCTGCAGCGGGAACGTGCCCGAATTGTTGTCGTCCACGCCATGGATGAAGAGGATCGGATCCTTGATCCGGTCGGCGTAGTTGAACGGCGCCATCTTCTGGTACACGTCCTGCGCCTGCCAGTAGTTGCGCTCTTCGGCCTGGAAACCAAACGGGGTCAGCGTGCGGTTGTAGGCGCCGCTGCGGGCGATGCCGGCCTTGAACAGGCGGGTGTGCGCGAGGAGGTTGGCGGTCATGAACGCACCGTAGGAATGGCCACCGATGGCGATGTGCTCGCGATCGGTCACGCCACGCCGCACCACCTCGTCCACCGCGGCCTGCGCATTGGCCACCAGCTGTTCGATGTAGGTGTCGTTGGGTTCCTTGTCGCCTTCGCCGATGATCGGCATCGACGGGCTGGCCAGCACCACATACCCCTTGGCCAGGAACGCCTGCGGGCCCCAGTAGCTGATCGCGTTGAAGCGGTACGGCGAATCGGTCACCTGGCTGGCGGCCGCAGCGCTCTTGAACTCACCCGGGTAGGCCCACATCAGCAGCGGCCGCGGACCATCGCGCTTGGGGTCATAGCCCGGCGGCAGCAGCAGGGTCGCGGTCAGGTCCACGCCGTCCTTGCGCTTGTAACGGATCTGTTCTTTCTGCACGCCCTTCAACTGCGGCAGCGGATGGGCGAAGTGGGTCAGCGCACGCGGTGCAGCGTTGGTGTCGGCCAGCGACTGCACGTAGAAGTTGGTCGGTTCATCCGGGCTTTCGCGGCTGATCAGCAGCGAACTGGCCTGCGCATCCAACAACGTCACCGGCGCGGCGTAGGTCGGTGCCTGCGAATGGAACAGGCGGGTCGCCTTGCCGCTGGCCACCTCGAAGCGATCGACGAACGGACGGTCGCCCTCCGGCGACGCACCGGCACCGGCCAGATACAGGCTGCCACCATCGGCGGTGGTCTGCAGCAGCGAGCGGCCGCGGTCATCGCTGGCCATCAGCGGACGACCCGGATCGGCATAGCGGTCCTGCGCATCGCGGTCCCACAGCAGCCTGGCATCGGCGCTGGCGTTGTCCGGTGCGATCAGCCAGGTCTTGCTGCGGCGGGTCTTCCACCACGATTCGTTGAGCAGGGCCAGGTCGCCGCGGCCCCAGCTGATGCCGGCATAACGGCTGCCGAGCTGTGCCAGGGTCACCGGCGGCGTGTCGAACGGTGCGGCCTGCATGAATACCGCATCGCGCACCTTGGCCTCCCTGTTCGGATCGCCGCCATCCTGCGCTTCGGCCCATACCAGGGTGGCATCGGCATCGCCGCGCCAGCTGATGTCACGCACGCCGGTCACTTCGGCATCGTTGCCGGTCGGCAAGCCCTCCACCAACGGACGCACGGCCACGGTGTGCACCAGCTTGCCGGTGCTGCGGTCGAGCACTTCGATGCGGCGCGGGAAACTACTCACCGGCACCACGTAGGAGTACGGGCGCTGCACCGGCTGGCTGAGCACGAAGCGGCCATCGGGCGACACCGCAAAGCCCATGAAGATGCCGGCCGCACCGATGGCACGGCTCTGCCCGTCCAGGCTGACCTCCACCGGCTGGGTGGTGGCGTAGTAATCGAACTGGCGCGCGTCGGCCTCGTTCTTCAGCAGGTCCTGATAGGTGCGGATGGAGACCACGCCCCCGCCCTGGCTGGTCTGCTGCACGGCCGGGCCGGTCGGAATGCCATCCGCGGCCGGTGCGGCGCCCAGGTTGGCCGGGCGGGTGAACACCACCAGCCCGCGGCTGTCCGGCAACCACTGGTAGCCACTGCCCAGGACGGTGTTCAGGCCGGCGACCAGACGACGGGCGCTGCCGCCGGCCACGTCCACCAGCCACAGTTCATTGGCACCGGTAGCGGCATCGACCTGGTTGAAGGCCAGCCACTTCTGGTCCGGCGACCACGTCAGGCTGGCGATCGACAACGTCGCCGGCAACCCGCTGATCTGCCGCTCCTTGCCGTCGGCCACGTTCATCAGCCACAGCTTCTGGCCGAAGCTGAAGCGGCTGTCGGAGAAGGTGCGCGGGTTGATGCGCAGGCCGGCCAGCTTCAGCTCCGGCTGCGCCACCACCTGGATCGACGGCAGCGACGGCATCTGCATCAGCGCGGCCACGTCGCGACGTGGCGACAGGTACAGCGACGGCGCCCGCGGCGCGTCGACCACCGCCTGCAGTGCGGCCGAGGGCAGCTCGTAGCCGGTCACGCCCTGCGCTTGGGTCTGTGCCGCCTGCGGGGCCGCAGCCAAGGCCTGCGGGACCACCGCCAGCAGGGCCATCGACAGGACCAGGCCAGTCAAGCGCCGGTTGCGGCGTGCGTGCATGCTCATCATTGTTCCACCTGTTCGCTGCGTGAAGCCCTCGACCTTAACAGGCCATGCACATCCGCCCATCTGCCGATGGTTGGGTCATCGCTGTGTCACAGCGGAGGCGCGATATAATGGGCATCCTCCCCTGCCGAGGGGCGCTGCGACCGGATCCCCTGAGACCGGCCAGGCTCGGCCAGGTGGCTTTGCAACAACGGCGCCCGGCTAGATGCGAGCATCCGCTCGCCCACAACCGGAGCTACTGCATGAATGCTGTTGCCAAGACCTTCTCCACCGAAGGTGATTACAAGATCCGCGACATCACCCTGGCCGACTGGGGCCGCAAGGAACTGGACATCGCCGAGCACGAGATGCCGGGCCTGATGTCGATCCGTCGCAAGCACGCCGCCACCCTGCCGCTGAAGGGCGTGCGCGTGACCGGTTCGCTGCACATGACCATCCAGACCGCCGTGCTGATCGAGACCCTGAAGGACATCGGCGCCGACGTGCGCTGGGCCTCGTGCAACATCTTCTCGACCCAGGACCACGCTGCTGCGGCCATCGCCGCCACCGGCACCCCCGTGTTCGCCTGGAAGGGCGAGTCGCTGGAAGAGTACTGGGACTGCACCCTGGACGCGCTGACCTTCACCCTGGCCGACGGCACCCTGACCGGTCCGGAACTGGTGGTCGACGACGGCGGTGACGTGACCCTGCTGATCCACAAGGGTTACGAGCTGGAAAACGGCAGCACCTGGGTGGACGAAAAGGCCGCCTCGCACGAAGAGCAGGTCATCAAGAACCTGCTCAAGCGCGTGGCCAAGGAGCGCCCGGGTTACTGGGGCCGCGTGGTCAAGGACTGGAAGGGCGTTTCGGAAGAAACCACCACCGGCGTGCACCGCCTGTACCAGCTGGCGCAGGCCGGCACCCTGCTGATCCCGGCGATCAACGTCAACGACTCGGTCACCAAGAGCAAGTTCGACAACCTGTACGGCTGCCGCGAGTCGCTGGCCGATGGCCTCAAGCGCGCGATGGACGTGATGCTGGCCGGCAAGGTCGCCGTGGTCTGCGGCTACGGTGACGTGGGCAAGGGCTGCGCCGCGTCGCTGCGTGCCTACGGCGCGCGCGTGGTGGTCACCGAGATCGACCCGATCTGCGCCCTGCAGGCGGCGATGGAAGGCTTCGAGGTCAACACCATCGAGTCGACCCTGGGCCGTGCCGACCTGTACGTCACCACCACCGGCAACAAGGACATCATCCGCATCGAGCACCTGAGCGCGATGAAGGACCAGGCCATCGTCTGCAACATCGGCCACTTCGACAACGAGATCCAGGTCGATGCGCTGGTCGCCTTCCCGGGCGTGAAGCACGTCAACATCAAGCCGCAGGTGGACAAGTACATCTTCCCGAACGGAAACGCGATCTTCCTGCTGGCCGAAGGCCGCCTGGTCAACCTGGGCTGCGCCACCGGCCACCCGAGCTTCGTGATGTCCAACTCGTTCGCCAACCAGACCCTGGCCCAGATCGACCTGTGGGCCAACAAGGGCAGCTACGAGAACAAGGTGTACCTGCTGCCGAAGAAGCTGGACGAAGAAGTGGCCCGCCTGCACCTGGAGAAGATCGGCGTGAAGCTGACCACGCTGAGCCAGGAACAGGCCGACTACATCGGCGTGCCGGTGGAAGGTCCGTTCAAGCCGGATCATTACCGCTACTGATGCCTGCAGGTGCCAGCCGACGGTTGGCACCAGCGGTGCATGCAACACACGGAACGGGCGCCTTCGGGCGCCCGTTCTGCGTTCCGGCACCCGCCAGCCCGATCCGCGAGCCCTGTCACAGAGCCCTAAGAAGCCGCTTGCTACGATTTTCGCCCCATGCCCCCGCCGCCCGCAGGCCATGCGCCAGGACGCAGACATCAAAGGACAGACATGCAGCGCAGCAGTGAACGTATGACCCGAACCATGAAGCCCCTGATGACCCTGTGCTGCGTGGCCCTGCTGGCCGCCTGCACACCGCCCTCCGGTGAAGCCCAGGCCACGGCGCCTGCAGCAACCACCGGACAGGCCAACACCGACGGCAAGGCGGCCAGCGCCCCGGCAGCGGCCGCCGGCAGCAGCACCGCCTGCGCCGATTCGGCATCACCGGCGCAGACCCTGATCTGCAACGACCCCGCCCTGTTGAAGCAGGAAGGCGAGCTGGCCAAGGCCGAAGCCACCGCAAGCCAGACCCTCGATGCCGCCGGCAAGGCCAAGCTGCAGGCCGAGCAGCAGCGCTGGATCCAGCACACGCGCGATCTGTGCAGCGACGCGCACTGCCTGCAACAGGTATTTGCCGACCGCCTCAAGGTGCTGTCGGCCACGCGCGACGGCCTGGTCGACCAGGACGCCTGCGAAGTGCCCGACGGCCAGCAGCAGTGCGTGGACATGCTGGTGCTGCGCGACCCCAACAGCCAGCTGGCGACCTTCAACACGCTGCTGGGCGAAAACGGCCAGGAAGGCCGCCTGCTGGGCTGCACGGCGGCTACCAACATCGGCGGCGGCCAGAATGCCCAGCTTGCGGCCAACTGCACCCAGGAAACAGCCAGCGGCAAGCGCAACGTGCAGCTGTGCAGCAACCAGATGGTCGGCCAGTTCGCCATCGAACCGGCGCCGGCCGCCTACGGCACCGAGGCCACCCGCCAGCTGCTCGGCTTCACCCAGCAGCACTGCGCCGGCTGATATCCGCCGGCCAGGCCCGGCTCCTTTTTCCTCATTGAAGGACGATCATCATGGCAACGGATTCCACCCTCACCCGCGAGCAGCTGTCCACGCTGTTCCTCAACACCGAGCTGGGCGGCAACACCCGCCATCTGGACCATTTCGCGTACGCCAAGGAAGGCACCAGCACCTACTCGTTCGGCCTGGTGCAGTTCGACGTCGGCGGCAACCCCCAGGCCAGGCGCTTCCTGCGCGACAACGGCTTCACCAACGGTGACATCGAACTGCTGTCCCAGCAGGGGGGGCTGAGCACGCAGCAGCTGGCCGCGCTCGACGCCAAGCTGCAGGCCATCCCGCAGGCCAACATCGATCAGCTCACCAACGCCAAGCTGGACAGCGCCATCGAGCGCGTCGACGACGCCATCGCCAAGGTGCGTGCGACCAACCCGGCCGCCGCCGATGCCATCGTGGCAAACCCGGAACTGCAGCTGGCCATGGCCGACTATGACAACCAGTTCGGCAGCATGGGCCCGCAGTTCATCAACTATCTGGCCGGCAATGCGGAAAAACTGCAGGGCGGTACCGTCCAGGCCGGCGATCCCCCCACCCGGGCCGACGTACAGACCTTCGTCGATGCAACCAAGTACGGTGTCCAGTCGCCTGCGGCCGTGACCAGCCGCGATGAACGCTTCGACACGGCCATGACCCAGCTGGGCATTACCCAGACCCATGCACCCTCACACGGCTCGCCCACCACACCCGGTGCGCAGGCTGGTAGTGGCGTGCTGGTGAACGGCGCAAAGGGTGATGAGGTGCAGGCCATGCAGCAGAAGCTGGCCGACCTCGGCTACACGGGCAAGGACGGTGCACCGCTGGTGGCCGACGGTCACTTTGGCCCGGGCACGCTGCAGGCAGTCCAGCAGTTCCAGCGCGATCACCAGCTGACGGTGGACGGCAAAGCCGGCAACGGCACCCTGGGGGCGCTGGATGCGGCGAGCCAGCAGCGCCAGCAGCAGGCCGAACCTGCGGCGCCCGCAGCAGCACCGAGCATGGCTACGCCCGGGCACGCCGACAATCCGCGCTACCAGCAGGTGGTGGAGAAACTGGAAGCGCTTGAACAGCAGCGCAGCCAGGGGGGGCTCTCGCCGCTGTTCCATGACCGCAACCAACTGGAAAACGCGGCTGGACAGGTCGCCTACGAGTCCAAGGTCGTCGGCATGTCACAGGTGGACACCGTGGTAGCGCGTCCGGATGGTCAGGGCGTGTTCGCGGTGCAGGGCCAACTGGGTGATCCTGCAGCACACCGCACCTACATCGACCTTGCGCAGGCGGTCGGCCAGGACCTGCCGTCCAGCACACGTCAGAGCGAAGCGCTGAACGCCGAACAGACACAACGGCAGGCGCAGGAACAGGCACAAGCGCAGCAGCCGATGTCGCGTTGATCTGCGATGGATCGGGTGGATCCACGCATGGCGTGGATCCATCTACCGCAGTGCATCGTGGGAGTGATGAGCTTTCCGCCTCGGGATGCCGGGAAGCCGATGCGTGTCGCCAGCGGATGCAGCAGTAGCCTCGGTCAAGTCATCAGCAAAGCGCCGCGCTACGATTCCCCCATGACCCCGGCCATCAACCTGCTCAAGCGCGAGAAGATCGCCCATACCGTGCACAGCTACGTGCACGACGCCCATGCCGAATCCTATGGCGGCGAAGCCGTCGAAAAGCTGGGCTTGGACGCGACACAGGTATTCAAGACACTGCTGGCCAGCACCGAAACGCATGAACTGCTGGTAGCGATCGTGCCGGTGGCCGGCCAACTCGACCTGAAAGCACTGGCCGAAGCCGCCGGATGCAAGAAATGCGAGATGGCCGCCGTCGATGCCGCGCAGCGCGCAACCGGCTATCTGGTCGGTGGCATCAGTCCACTGGGGCAGAAGAAGCGCCTGCGCAGTTTCCTTGATGACAGCGCGCGGTCGCTGCCAACCCTGCACGTCAGCGCGGGGCGGCGTGGTCTGGAAGTGGAGCTGGCCCCGGCCGACCTGTTGCAGCTGACCGGCGGCCATTACGCCGCGATCGGCAGGGCCCGTTGATACGCTGGCCATGGTCCGCATCGCCGCCACCGCGGCTGGATGATGCGCAGGCTGACGTGCTGCTGCAGGATCTGCTGTCGCGCGATGCCAGTCGTATCCATGCCGCCAGCAGCCGCCTGGCTCGGTTGTTCAGCGCCGCTACGCTTGATGCACTGGCGCCACATGCCGAACGCATCGAACACGCCTGCAATGGCGTGCAGTTGGGCGGGGCACTGATCAGCAACGATGTGCACCTGAAAGCCGCACTGCGCCGCCTGCGCTATTGGCGCGAACGCAGCGGCTGCCTGTGCGCGCTGTATCCGGAGTATCTGTTCTTCGACCCACGCCGGCTGATTGAACACGGGCATGTACAGCTGCTGCAACTGGGCGTGGCCAAGGACGGCTGGGGTGACCGGCATCGGGTGGCCTGCACACATTGCAGCCAGCAATGGGACGCCACTGACCGCGAGTACCACTACCCTTGGTGGGAGTGGATCGTTGTGACCGATGATTGAAGCCACGCATGGCGTGGCTCTACTACCGCGCACACGGGGCAGATCCATGCCATGCGTGTATGGCTGCTACTCCACCAGTTCATAGCGCATCGGTACGCGCACGATGCTCAATTCCGGCACTGCACTCTTCGCGTCGGTGCGGGTGAAGCGCCAGCCGCGCAACTCTTCCACCGCCGCCTCATCCAGCAGCGCATGGCCGCTGGACGTCTCGACAACCACAGCGGCAACCGCTCCCTGCGCATCGATCAGCGCCTTCAGCAGGCTGCGGCCGGAGAGCCCCTGCTCCATGGCTTCGCGCGGATAGCGCGGCGACTTACCGCGCGGTGGCGTCCAGGGAATACCTTCGCCCGCGAACAGGTCCCGGCTGCTGCGAGCCACGCAGTGCTTCGGCAGGCGCAGCTGCAGCGATACCCCCACCTCGTCCACGGTCACCTCGGCGGGCGCTGCACAGGCCTGCTGGGCGAGTACCACCAGCAACTGTTGCTGCCGAAGCAGCGCCTTGCCATCGGCCGCCATCATTTCGACCACGCAACGACCGTCCCTTGGCTGCATCGACAGCGCGGTCACCCCCGCATCGCGCAACCCGGACACAGCCGCCAGCGGTGAACAGGCCGTCTCAGCACCCGGCGTTGCCGCCAGCACCCCGGTAGCCGGCAGCATGCCTGCCAGCAGCAGCGCAACAATCCTTGCCCCGATACCCATGCCCGGCCCTCCGTGCGTTTGCCTGCCCGATCATAGGGCATCCGCGCGAACCGGCATGTCAGGCTCGGATCCGTCTGTAGATCCACGCCATGCGTGGATGACAGCGACCGGTTACGGGCGCCAGTTGGCGTTGCTCTCCCAGAATGCCACCGCACGCTGGTACGCCTCGCGATCCAGCGGCACGCCCGAACCGCCCTCCTCCACGCCCAGCGCATTGCGCATCATGGTGATCGGTGCCATCGGCACTTCTTCCGGTTCGGCGGTGTAGATGCAGCCGACGATGCCCCAGTCCGCATCAATGGGCGAGCCCTCCTTGGCCAACTGCCCGGCGCTGTACAGGATCACCACCAGGTAGTTGGCACGCGGCGATTCCACGCCCTCGAACCAGCGCACCAGCACCGGCAGTTCCTCGCGGTTGCGCGCTTCGTAGCCACTGCGCAGCTGCTGCCGGTTGGCCTCGGTGATCGGTACCGTCAGGCAGCGCGTGCTGGTCCAGTTCTCGTACACGAACAGTTTGCAGAACGGTGCATAGCCATCGAGCACCTTCAACGGCGGATGCGCGTTCAGATGCGCCTCGAACTGCTCGGCGCTGCAGTCCTGGATGGTGTTGCCGCGCGGCACGCGGGGGAACAGGCGGGGGCGGGCGAAATCGGTGAGGACGATGGACATGGCGATGTGATGCGGGAACAGGGACTCAGGTTAACCGCCGGCGTGCTTGAAGTCTGCTTCACATCTGCCGCGCAGACTGCGCCGCACACCCGAGGAGAGACGAGCATGTTCCGATTCAACCCGAGCCACGTGCTGGCACTGGTCCTGCTGCCATTGGCCGTTGTTGCGGCCCCCGCTCCCCCAGAGCCGCCGCGCGTGCTGCTGGTGGTCAGCAGCGAGGGCCGCGACCAGGGCAAGAGCCGTCCCGGTTTCGAGATGGACGAGTTCGCCCAAGCCTGGTTGATCCTCAAGCGCAACGGCTTTGCCATCGATGTGGCAAGCCCCCGCGGCGGTGCCGTGGAAGCAGACAAGTACAACCCCGCCGAAGCATTCAATGCCGCGCTGCTTGCCGATCAACAGGCCGTTGCCAAGCTGGCTGCCACGCTTCCCACAGAACAGCTTCGTGCCGCCGATTACCAGGGCGTACTGGTGATCGGCGGCAAGGGCGCGATGTTCGACCTGCCAAGCGATATCGCCCTGCAGAAGACCATCGCCAGCATCTGGGAACAGGGCGGCGTCGTTGCGGCCGTGTGCCACGGCCCCGCCGCATTGGCGGAGGTACGCCTGGGCAATGGACGCCCGCTTGTGCAGGGCCGGGCGATGACCGGTTTCACCGAGGAAGAGGAAACCCAGTTCGGCAAGCGCTGGGCGAAGGAGTTCAGCTTCCAGCTGGAGCCGCGCATGCGCGAACTGGGGGCGCACTGGCAGGAGGCACCGCTGATGATGCCCAAGGTGGTGGTTGATGGCCGGCTGCTGACCGGGCAGAACCCGTTCTCGACCGCGGCCCTTGCCGATGCCTTCGTGCGTGCCAGTGGTCGCACTCCAGCAGCGCGCGAGCCCTGGCGTGACGAACGCAGCATGGCCCTGGTCGAGCAGCACCTGCAGCAGCGCGATGACAGCGCAGCGCGGCAGCTGGCAGAGCGCAGCACCGATTTCCATGTGGAGCTGATCGGCATGCTGGGGTACGTGCAGCTGCAGGGCGCAGCCGATGGCACTCAGGTCGCCAATGCACTGGCCATCATGCAGCTGGCCCGCCCGCACATGCAGGAACCGCGACTGGACGTGGCCATCGCCGATGCGCACTGGCGCCTTGGCAGGACGAGCCAGGCACGCGAGCAGTTGCTGGCACTGCTGGAAAAGCAGCCGCAGCTGGACGAAGCTAAGGCTCTCCTGGCCCGCATGCAGCCCTGATCATGGACGCCGAGCGCCTGCGCCTGCTGTTGATCGAAGACAACCTGCCGCTGGCCTCGGCCATCGTCGACCTGCTGCAGGCCCAGGGCCATCAGGTCGACTTCGCCGCCGACGGCCAGGTCGGCCTGCGTCTGGCACTGGCAACACCACCGGACGTGCTGCTGCTTGATGTGGGACTGCCAGGCATCGACGGCATCACCCTGTGCCGGCGGTTGCGTGAATGCAGCGACCGCCATGTGCCGGTGTTGATGCTGACTGCACGCGATGCGATCGACGACAAGCTGCAGGGGTTCGCCGCCGGCGTGGACGACTACCTGGTCAAGCCGTTCGACGATGCAGAGCTGCTGGCCCGTTGCCTTGCCCTCGCCCGGCGCCATCGCGTGGGCCAACCGAACCTGCTGCAGATCGGCGCGTTGAGCATCGACCGGCGCAGTGGCCAGGCCTGGCGCGCGGGCACGGCGCTGGAGCTGCAGCAGGTTCCACAGCGCATCCTGCTGGCGCTGGCCGAAGCCTGGCCGCGCACTGTCACCCGCAGCGAACTGGTGCAGCGCCTGTGGGGAGATGAAGCGCCCCCCTCCGATCCGCTGCGCTCGCATCTGTATCTGCTGCGCCAGGTACTGGACCGGCCATTCAACGGTGAGATGCTGCGCACCGTGCACGGCGTCGGCTTCCGGCTGGAGGCTTCGCCATGAAGCGGCGGCCGATCCAGCGCCTGCGCCGCCGCCTGGTCGTCGCGTTTACGTCCTTCACCCTCTTCATTGCTGCGGTGTTCGGGCTGTATTCGCTGGTCTTCATGTACGCCGTGGAAGACAGCGTTTTCAATGCACAGCTGGCCCGTGAAGCGAAGGCGCAGCTCGCCGTCCATGCAGCTACGGGTCGATGGCGGGCGCCGGGTGATGCGGCCATCCGCCTGTATCAGGACACGAGCGCGTTCCCAAGCGATCTGCAGACCGCATTCACCCAGGAGCCGTGGCGTTCTGAATTCAGCGGCAACGAGGGCCGGCACTACCACGTGCGGCGCATGGATCCGCCACCGCCGTCACCACCTGCCTGGCTGATCGCCGAGGTCAGCTCTCAACTGGCGGTGCGTCCGATCCGCGATGACGTGGTGGCCCTGCTGGCCGGTACCGCGCTGGTGATGGTGCTGCTGGCGATCCTGCTTGGCGTGTGGCTTGCACGGCGTGGTACTCGCCCTCTGTACACGCTCGTAGCACACGTGGAGGCGTTGCCACTGCTGCCACGGGAAGACACCGCGCTGGCTGCTCACTTCGACGATGACGAGATCGGTGTGCTGGCGCGTGCCGTGGACCGGCTGTCCGCCCGGGTGGCCGCCTTTGTTGCCCGCGAACACGCCTTCACCCGCGATGCCAGCCACGAACTGCGCACACCGTTGGCGGTGATTTCCAGCGCTGCCGGCCAGTTGCTGCACGAACCCGGGCTGTCCGAGCGCGGGCAGCAGCACCTGCAGCATATCCGCCTGTCCGCGCTGCAGCTGCAGCAGGCGGTGGCGGCACTGCTGGCCCTGGCCCGCGAGGACGAGGCGGCACCCGCCGCGCAGGTGCGTCTGGTGCCGCTGCTGGAGCGCGTCATTGTTGAACAGGCACCCCTGCTTGGCGCACGGCCGGTGGAGGTGCAGATGACGTTGACCGACGATGCAGCGCTCTGCGCGCCGGAACCGGCGCTGCGCATGGTACTGGCCAATCTGATCGGCAATGCCTTCGCCCATACACCGCTGGGACATGTGCGTATCAGCATGGAAGCAGGAGAACTGTCGGTGTACAACAGCACCGGCAGCGACGCATCCCTTGGCCACTGGCCCGATCCACGCCCGTTCGAAAAAGGCGAAGACAGCCTGGGCAACGGTCTCGGCCTGGAGATCATGCGTCGCCTGTGCGATCACCATGGCCTGCAGCTGCGGATCGAACGACACGCCCTTGGCGTGCGGGCGATCCTGCGCGGCTTGCCGATGCCGGGATGATCGCCAACCGTGTGGTGCCGCCTACAGCGCCATCCGCTCGCGCAGCTCCCGTGCCTGCCGGCGCGATACCTCGACTTCGCTGCCATCATCCAGCGCCAGATCGTAACCATCACCGATGCTCGGCGTGACCGCACGGATGCGCCGCAGGTTGACCAGCGTGTTGCGGTTGGCACGAAAGAAAAGATCCGGCGGCAAGCGTGCCTCCAACGCACTCAGGCTGCGGGCCAGCAATGCGTTCTGGTCGCGGAACCACAGCCGCGTGTAGTTGCCATCCACCACCAATCGACGGATCTCGGCAACGGCCACGAACCAGCAGCGCTCGCCTTCCCGCACGAACACCTGGTCCTGCGCGCCCAACGTGCCGTGACCGCTTGATGCTTCGGTATTCATCTCCGCATGCTGGCGCGCACGCTCCAGCGCCTCCAGCAGGCGCGGGGCTTCCACCGGCTTCACCAGGTAGTCCAGCGCGTTGGCCTGGAATGCGCGTACTGCGTAGGTGTCATAGGCAGTGACGAACACCACCGCAGGCACCCTTTCCAGCCCGTCCAGTACATCGAAGCCGCTGCCGGAGGGCATCTGCACGTCCAACAGTACCAGGTCCGGTGCCAGCGTGGCGATGGCCTCGCGCGCGGCCGGCACGTCGTCGGCCTCGCCCACGCACTGCACCCACGGCAACGACGAGAGCAGCATACGCAGCTCCTGCCGCGCCAGCCGTGCATCGTCGACAATCAACACACGCAGCACGGCCGTCATTGCGGAATCTCCAGCAGGGCCTGCATACGGTCGCCGATCGGCTGCAGGGCGAAACGACCACGCGTACCCAGTTGCGTACGCAGGTAGGCCAGGCCGACACCATGGCCAAGGGTGGGTTCATTGGCGTTGCCAAGCGGGTTGTCCACCTGCAGGCGCAGCAGGCCATCTTCCAGCGACGCGCGGATATGTACCTCTCCGCCGCCCGCGCGGCTGGCAATGCCATGTTTGATCGCGTTCTCAACCAACAGCTGTAGTGCCATTGCAGGCAGTTGTGCCTGCACAGCTTCTGCGGCGATCTCCCGCCGTACCTGCAGACGCTGTTCGAAGTGGATCGCCTCGATGGCCAGATAGTCATCGACCACCGCCAGTTCCTCGGCCAGGGTCACCTGCTCGCTGCGGTTGTGGGCCAATGCGTGGCGCAGCGTGCGCGACAGGCGGGTGACCATGTCGCGGGCACGCTCGGGGTCCTCCAGGATCAGCGCGCGCAGATTGTTCAATGCGTTGAACATGAAATGTGGATTCAGCCGCGCGCGCAATGCATCGCGCTCCAGCGCGCTGCGCTCCGCCTCCACGCGCAACCGCGCCAGCTCGCTGTGGCGCGCGCGGCGCAGACCATGCAGGCCCGCCCACAGGCCCGTCCACATCAACAGGAACAGGGCGGTATTCATCCAGTACAGCACGACCGACGACAGCTGGTAGTCGGCATGCCCACCGGGCAACTGCACCCAGCCAAGGGCCAGCGCCGGCAACAACAAGGCCGCCGTCAGCCCCTGTGCAATGCTGGCGCCGACCACCACGCCAGCTGCCAGCTTCAGCACCAGGCTGCCCAGACTGCCATCCCACCAGCGCTGCCGCAGCGCGACTGAACGCAGCGCGCCGCTGCACAACCACAGAGACACGGCAATGCTGAGGGAGATCAACACCACGCCGCTGAACAGCGTGCCGCCGCCGACACGCACCCCCAGCCACAGGCTGTACGTCGCATAGCCTGCCCACGCCAACGCGTTGAGGGTCCAGAAGCGGCGGGATGGCGTGGTTGCGTCCATGGGCAGCCTCGGTGGTGGAGGGAAAGGCATGCAGCGATCAGGAATGCGTGGCGAGGAAGCGGCGCACCTGCGCCTGCAGCCAGCGCGGATCATCCCACATCAGGAAGTGGTAGCCCTGTGCGCTCATCTCGATCTGCACACCCGGCAGCTTCGCGTACTGCGCCTGGAACTGCGCACGGGTACTGGCCTCCGTACCACCCATCGACTGATAAGCCGCCCAGCTGCCCAGCACCAGGACCGGCGTGTGGATATCGGCGATGTCATCACGCAGATCGCGCACCAGCATGGAGTACATCGCATCGGCCATGCTCGTGCGATCACTGTCGCGCCCCCAACGCTGGAGCTCCGGCAGATGCTGCATGCTGCGGGTCAGGGCCTTGGCGGTCGCGTCGTTGCGTGCATTGAAGCTGGCCTCATCGGCCGCCAGCAGGCCTTCGCGCAGCTGCCCGGCCATCATCCCCACGTTCTGCGCGGTGGCCTGCGGGTTCATCACCGCCGCATAGAACGGCAGCGAATCCACGATCACCAGTGGACCGACGGCATCGGGTGCCTTCAATGCCATCTGCATCGCCAGCACGCCTCCCAGGCTGTGGCCGATCACCGCAACCTTCGACAGGTGCTGCGCCTGCAGATAGCCCAGCAGTTCATCGCGCATCGCCGGCAGGAAATCCGCCGGGCGCGGGTGCGCTGCCGCAGCACCGGCAAAGCCCGGCAACTGCACGAGGTGACACTGCACATTCTTCAGCGCCAGACAGGTCTCGCGCCAGACCTCGGCACTGCTGTTCAGGCCGGGAATCATCAGCAGCGGACGCCCCTTGCCGACCACCTCGACCTGCACTGTGCCTGGAACGGCGGCCTTGTCGACGGCGGTGGCATGGGCCGGGCCCGAGCCAAGCACGGCCATCGCCATGCCGACCATCGCCAGCCGGGCCATTGCCTTCATCGCGTACCAGAATGCCAGGAAGATCTTCATCGTCTGCTCCTTCATCGGGTGGGTGGTGCCGGGAATGGGGCCAGCGTGGCTCCGCTTCCGGTGCCCCGGTTGCGATTGCGGAGCAACGGCCCGTCAGCGGGGCGAACGGTCGCCCGCACGGGATGGTCGACCTCACACACTCATTGCACATCCATCTTGATGAAGCGATATACTTATCCACACCCGCCGCCGCCGTCCGTGCCATGACCGCCATCAGCTTCGAGTTCTATCCGCCCAAGACCGACGAACAGCGCACCCAGCTGGACCGTGCCGCGGCCAAGCTGAAGGCGTATGCCCCCGAGTACGTGTCCTGTACCTTCGGCGCAGGTGGCTCGACCCTCAGCTACACCTCCGAGACCGTGCGCCATCTCAACCAGCACCACGGCTTCGAGGCGGCCCCGCATCTGTCCTGCGTGGGCGGCACCCGCCAGGAGATCCGCGAGCTGCTCAAGCTGTACCGCGCCATCGGCTGCCGGCGCCTGGTCGCGCTGCGCGGCGACCTGCCTTCGGGCATGGGCTTCCCCGGTGACATGCGCTACGCCTCCGAACTGATCGCCTTCATCCGCGCCGAACACGGTGATGCCTTCCGCATCGAAGTGGGCGCGTATCCGGAAACGCACCCGCAGGCGCAGGACGCCCTGCTCGACCTGAAGCACTTCAAGGCCAAGATCGACGCCGGTGCCGATGCGGCCATCACCCAGTACTTCTTCAACCCCGATGCCTACTTCCACTTCGTCGACGAAGTGCAGCGGCTCGGCGTGCAGGTGCCGATCACTCCGGGCATCATGCCGATCTCCAACTTCAGCCAGCTGCGCCGCTTCTCCGAACAGTGCGGTGCGGAAATCCCGCGCTGGATCAGCCGCAAGATGCAGGCCTACGGTGACGACGCCGAATCGGTGCGCGCCTTCGGCGCCGAAGTGGTAGCCAAGCTGTGCCAGCGCCTGATCGACGGGGGCGCACCGGGCCTGCATTTCTACACGTTGAACCTGGCCAAGCCGACGGTCTCGGTACTGACGTTGCTGCGCGGCTGAAAAGTACGCTGCGTTATCGCAATCGGCGCTACGCTGCGTCGATGAAGCTCGTCCTCTCCCTGTTGCTGCTCGTGCTGCTGCCCGGCGTCTGCGCCGTCGCACAGGCGCAACCCACGCGCTTGAACCGCTGCACCGATCCGCAGGGACAAAGTGTCTACACCGACCGCCCCTGCGACAGCCTGGGTGCGCAGTCCCGGCGTCCTCCGCCGGCGCCTTCCGGCAACACCCTGCAGCGCGACAGCCTCGGCAGCAGCTGCCCGCGTCGGTTGAGTGAACTGGTGCAGGCCTTGCACACGGCGGTCGCCATCGGCGATGTGAACCGGCTCTCTTCGCTGTATCTGTGGGGCGCGGTGTCCGATGCGGGCGCCCAGCGCATTCTTGGCCAGCTGGAATCGGTGGTACGGCGACCGCTGGTGGACGTGGTGCCGGTGTATCCGCGGCAGGATCTGGATGAAGGCGCGGGCACTGCTGCGCAGGTACCGGAATTGGAATCGGAACCGACTGCGCGGCGCCATCCGATCGGGTTGCGGTTGGAGCAGACCCTGCCGGGCAGCGCCACGCGCGCGGCGACCGTGCTTGGGCTGCGGCGGCAATATGGGTGTTTCTGGATCACGCTGTGAGCGGGTTGGGCTGAGCGGTCATCCACGCATGGCGTGGATCTACTCGTCCCTGCGCGGTTTGGATCTGCTCATCCACGCATGGCGTGGATCTACTCGTCCCTGTATGGCGTCGGATCGGTACCCGTGTCAGGGCATCAGGCCGGCCACAGGCCGCGGATGGCGGCGATACCCTGCCCACCATGACGGCGTGCCTCGATCACGTGCTGCGGCGTCATGCCGCCAAGCGCGTAGATCGGCAGCGAGACCTGCGCGCGCATCGCGGCGAAGGCCTCCCACCCCAACGGCACTGCATCGGGATGGCTCGCAGTGGCCTGCACCGGGCCCAGCACGGCGAAGTCGCAGCCCAGCCGTTGCGCGTGCAACAGCTGCTCAAGGTCGTGGCAGGAGGCGGCGACCAGCTGCCCGGCCGGCAGCGGGCGTTCCTGCAGTGACTGCAGCTGCTCGCTTCCCAGGTGCACGCCGACGCCCAGCGTGCGTGCCAGTTCGATATCGCGGTTGAGCAGCCACTGCACACCGCGCCGATGCGCGCGTACGGCCTGCTCGATCATGGCCTGCCGCTGCGGATGCTCGACCGGCAGGCGCAGCTGGATGCGTTGCTGACCCGATGCGACCGCCTGCTGCAGCTGGCCGTGCCAGCGCTGCAGGGCGCCTTCATCAGCCTCTGGCGCTGGGGTGATCAGGTAGCAGTCCGGCTGGCGCAGCACGGCCACCACCGGCAGGTCGGCCGGCGGCATGGAATAGCGGACCAGCTTGTCCGGCGCCACCCAGGTGATGGCCTGGCCCTCACGTCCACGCGGGGTGCCCTTCCAGCTGCGTACGTGACGCACCTCCAGGGTCAGGTCCTTGTCCGGGTAGCGCTGCGGCACGTCCATGATCCACTCGCCCACCTCGGCCTCGATGCCCAGCTCCTCGTGCAGTTCGCGCGCCAGCGCCTGCTCGGAGGTCTCACCGGGCTCGCGCTTGCCGCCCGGGAATTCCCAGAGGCCGGCCATGTCGCGGCTTTCGGTACGGCGGTT
>NZ_QAIJ01000321.1:0-486 GCF_003060985.1 Stenotrophomonas sp. HMWF023 | reverse complement strand
ATGCGGCCGCGGGCGTCAGTGATGACGGCGGCTACGACGTGGATCGATCGTTTCGGGGAAGGCATGGGGGGAGCATGCCGAAAACCGGGGCACCGGCGCAATCGCCGGGCGCTTCAACGCCCATAACAGGAAAGCCCCGCTTTCGCGGGGCTCTCCGGGGGTCAGCTCAGCTGGCCGTGGCAGTGCTTGTACTTCTTGCCGCTGCCGCACGGGCACGGATCGTTGCGACCGATCTTCGGCTCGTCACGCTGCAGCTGGGCGGCTTCGACTTCTGCCGCTTCTTCGTCGGCGCTGTAGCTGCCTGCGTCCTGGTGCTGGAACTGCGACTGCTTCAGGCGGGCTTCCACCTGCTGGCGCTCGGCCGCTTCCAGTGCCTGCACTTCCTCGTCGCTGCGGATGCGCACACGAGCCAGCAGGGTCACCACTTCGCGCTTGACGTTCTCCAGCATGTCCGAGAACAGCTCGAAGGCTTCCTTCTTGTATTCC